>JAJXZV010000051.1 GCA_021779875.1 Pseudomonadota bacterium | reverse complement strand
ACCGGCCGGCGACGATGATCGCCGTGAGCAGCACGCCGAGTTCCCTCAGCACGGCGATCGTGACCAGGTCCACGACGAACAGGTCCGCGCCGAATCGCGACAGCTGCTGCGAACCCAGGTAGGCGACAATTACGCTGACCAGGAACGCGATCAGCGCCACGATGGGCACGGCCGTTATTCCGGTCTCGTAGACGTGCCGGCTGAGCGAGGCCACGCGCAGCGCGCGCACCCGCCCGAACATCTCGCCGACCACGCCCGCGAGGCGGCCGAGGAACGCGAGCGCCTCGCGCCCATCCCGGCCTCGATTCACCGACCATCGGCCGAGGCGCAGCAGCGGCCCAGCGAGCGGCCTGCGGGTCGGCGGCTCGACGGCGGCCGGGGTCCGCGCTCCGAGGTCCGTCAGGAATTCGACCGACCGGGGCACCGGGCCGACGTGGCGCACCTCGAGGCGAGCGCCGCCCAGGCCGCGCAGGCGCTCCAACAGGAGCCAGACGGATCCGAGGCCGGGCGACCCGGCCTGCGACCAGTCACACACCAGCGGACCGCGCAGCTCGCGGGGCAGCGCGGCGAGCTGCGCGTCGATCGCGGCCAGCCCATCGAGCGACCAGTCGCCGCTCAAACGCAGTTGCCAAAGGTCGCCGTCCCGTTCGAGCGCCAGTGGCAACGCGCTCATCGTTCACCCGGCGGCTTCGGCCGGCTTCTTGTGGCTGCCGTCGCAGAGCGGCGGCGTGGCCGTCCTCTTGCAGGCGCAAAACCAGACCCGCCCGGTCTCGGGGGCGGTATATTTCAAGGGCGAGTACGCGCCGCCCTTGTGCGAGCCGTCGCAGAAGGGCTGCGTCTTGCTCGAGCCGCATCGGCACCACCAGTACGCCCGGCCGGCCTCGACGTCGATCGCGATGGGGTTCATCAGGCTATGCTAGCAGAATGCATCGAAGCGACCCGCTGCTGCAGATCCTGATCCTCCTGGCCGCCTCGGTCCTGGTCGTGGCCGGCGTGCGGCGGCTCAGGCTGCCGGCGATCCTGGGCTATCTGCTGGTCGGCATGCTGCTCGGGCCGAACGCGCTCGCGCTTGCGCCGGAGAACCAGACCACCCAGCTGCTGGCGGACTTCGGCGTGGTGTTCCTGGTGTTCACGCTCGGCCTCGAGTTCTCGCTGCCGCGCCTGGTGGCGATGCGCTGGGAGGTGCTCGGCATCGGCGGGGCGCAGGTGTTCGCCACCACCGCGGCGGTCGCCGCGGCCGGCATCGCCCTGTTCGACCTGCCGCCGACCATCGCCGTGGTCATCGGCGGCGCCGTCGCGATGTCCTCGACGGCGATCATCATCGCGCAACTCACGGAGCAATCGGAGAACAACCGCACGCACGGTCGCATCGCCGTCGCCATCTGCCTGTTCCAGGATCTGAGCTTCCCGCTGTTCCTCGCCATGGTGTCCGCGGCGTCGCGCGCCGGCGAGCCGGCCCACCTGCGGCAGCTGGTCGCCGCCGTCGCCACCGCGGTGCTCGCCCTGCTGCTGGTGCTCGCGACGGGCCGCTGGCTGCTGCGCCCCTTGTTCCTCGGCCTCGCGGCGATGCGCTCCGGGGAGCTGTTCTCGCTGGCCGTGCTGCTCGCGGTGCTCGCCTCGGCCTGGGCCACCCACGCGGTGGGGCTGTCGCTGGCGCTCGGCGCGTTCCTCGCCGGCATGATGCTGGCGGAGACGGAATTCCGCCACCAGATCGAGGCGACCATCCGACCCTATCGCGAGGTGCTTCTCGGCTTGTTCTTCATCACGGTCGGCATGCTGCTCGACGTGCGGCTGTTGCTGCGCAACTGGCCGCTGGTGACGGCCTGGCTGCTCGGGATGCTGGTGCTCAAGACCGTCGTGGTCGCCGTGGCCGCCAAGCCGACCACCCACAGCTGGTTCAAATCGGTGCGCACCGGCGTCGTGGTGTCGCAGGGCGGCGAGTTCGGTTTCGCGCTCCTGACCTTGTTGCTGCGCCGTGAGCTGCCGGACCTGACCATCCTGCAGCCGCTGCTGGCCGCGACGGTGGCGAGCATGGTCGCCTCGCCGGTGCTCATCCGCCACAACCGCAGCATCACGCGCTTCCTGCTGCGCGAATCGGGGCCTCCGCAGACGGACGCCATGCGCGAGGCGCAGGCGACCCTGTCGGTGGCGGCTCGCGAGCACGTGGTGATCTGTGGTTTCGGGCGGGTCGGCCAGAACATCGCGCGCGTGCTGGAGCGGACCGGATTCGAGTACATCGCGCTCGATCTGGATCCGCATCGCATCCGGGTCGGCCGGCAGGCGGGCGACCCGGTGATCTTCGGCGACGCCGGCCAGATCAAGGTGCTCGAGAACGTCGGGCTGGAGCACGCCAGCTGCGTGGTCATCACCTTCGCCAATCCCGATCTGGCGCTGCGAATCGTGCGCTCGGTACGCGAGCTGCGCGCCGACGTGCCGGTGCTGGTGCGCACCCAGGACGACGCCAAGCTCGAGGACCTGCAGCGCGCCGGTGCGACGGAAGTGGTGCCGGAGACCTTCGAGGCCAGCCTCATGCTGCTGTCGCACCTGCTGCTGCTGCTCAAGGTGCCGGTCACGCGGGTCATTCGCACCGTGAACGAGGTGCGGGGCGGCCGCTACAGCATGCTGCGGCGCTACTACCGCAGTGCCGCAGGCGAGCCCTTGGACGAGGGCCCCGCGACCCGCGAGGAGCTGCACAGCGTCATTCTGCCGCCACACGCCTGGGCGGTCGGCAAGCGGGTCGCCGACCTGGCCGGCCGCGGCGCCCAGGTGTCGGTCAGCGCGGTGCGCCGCGACGGCATCGTCGGCCGCGATCCGGCGCCCGACACGCTCTTCAAGGAGGGCGACGTGGTCGTGGTGTGCGGCACGCCCGAGGCCGTCGAGCATGCCGAGACCCTGCTGCTCATGGGCTGAGCCCCCTTTACAGCGGGGCGGCAGACTCGCATAGTGGAGGCGCTGTCAAGGGCAAACCCGCCGAAAGGCGGGGACGCAAAACCTCCGGTCTACAGGAACCCGATTCTTCGGGTTCCGACGATAGCGGGGTCGCCGGCACGGCGCACGCAAGGTGCGGCGGAGCTTCGAATCTCGCGTCCCCTGACGGCATGGGTCGGCATAACGATCTTAGGGGTGACGCCATGGTCATGAAAGTCAGTCGTCCCACGGGCGCGGACGCGTCGGGGACCTACCGTCGGCCGCGATTCGTGCTGCGCGCGCGGCGCTTCGAGGATCTCGCCGCCATCTTCCAGAAGACGAAGGAATATCCGGCGCCCGTGCGCCTGATCGGCGCCGACTATTCGCAGACCCGCTGCGTCGGCGGGGACGGCGGCACCACCGTCGACACCAGCGCCCTCGGCAAGATCCTCGAGTTCGGCGCCGAGACCGTGCGAGCCCAGGCCGGCGTGCGCGTCGGCGCGCTGGCGCGCGCGCTCGCCGAGCGGGGCCAGGAGCTCGCGCTGACGCCCGAGATCGGCAACATCTCCCTCGGCGCGGTCGCCGTGACGACGCTGCCGCAGCCCTCGTTCCAGCCCGGTCTCGCTCAGATGTCCTCGCTGGTCTGCGAGATGAAGCTCGTGAGTCCGCAGGGCAAACAGATCGTCGTGGGCGAACAAGCCCGCGACCTCATGCGGGTGCTGCGCTCGAGCTTCGGCCTGCTCGGCGCCGTGCACGAGGTGGTGTTGCGCGTGCGGCCGCTCACCCCGGTGAGGATCGAATACCAGGCGCTGTCGCTCAAGGAGTTCGCGGCGCGGTTCACGCAGTTCACGGCGGCCCCGGGGGCGCTCAGGCTGCACATCTCGCCGTTCAACGACCGGATCACCGTCGAGCGCCGCACCCTGGCGGAGACCGCCGACCTCACGCGCTCGGGCATCTGGCAGATCCGCAACTCCGTCATGCGCAACGTGCTGCCGGCGTTCGGCTCCACGGTGGGCAGCGTGCTCTCCGGGCCGGGGCTGCGCAACGCCATGGCGACGGGCGTGCACCGGGCGCTGCGCGCGACCCTCGACCGCGCGGCGAGCGGCGTGGTCATGCACGCCCATGAATGGATGCGCGACCTGCCGGCCGAGGCATGGAAGGCCCGTTACACCTACAGCCTGTGGGCGTTTCCCCAGGCCGATTTTCCGCGGCGCCTCGCCGAATATTTCGCGTTCTGCCGGGCCCACTACAAGCGGCACGGCTACCGGTGCAACGTGATCAACGGGGCGAGCCGCCTGCACCAGGACCGCGGATCGCTGTTCAGCCTGAGCTACTCGGGACCGATGTTCACGCTCGAGCCGTCGTCGACGGGCGGGCACGGCTGGGACGAGTTCCTCATCGACTTCAATGATTTCGCCTCGTCGCTCGGGGGCGTCCCGAGCTTCAACCAGACGCGCGCCCTGCAGCCCGAGCACGTCACCAAGGCCTTCGGCGACCGGATCAAGCTGTTCCGAGCACTGCGCAAGCGCACGGACCCGCTGAACCGGCTGCACAACAGCTACTTCGCCTATCTCCTCGGCTGAGCGCGCGGCCGGGCCGGCGCCCGGCGATCAGGCCTTGTCCTGCAGATGCGCCTCGAGGAACCACAGGTACTTGTCGATGCTGCGCGAGACGCCCGTGAACAGGTCGGCGGTGTCCGCGTCGCCGAGCTTCGCCGTGTCGTCGATGCCGGCCCGCACGGCCTTGCCGAATACCGCGAGCTGCGTCGACAGATAATATAGGTGGTCCTTGCCGGCGGTGATCGACAGGGGATAGTTCTTGAGCTTGCTGCGCTTGGCCGCGACCGTCACCGTGCCCTCGGCCGTGCCGCCGAGACTCGTGATGCGCTCGGCGACGTCGTCGATCTGTTCGAGCAGCACATCGGAGATCTTGTCGAACAGCTCGTGCAGGGCGATGAACTGGGGGCCCTTCACGTTCCAGTGCGCGTGTTTCACCTGGCTCTGCAGGTCGATGGCGTCGGCCAGCCGCTCGTTCAACACCGTGATCACGGCGCGGCGCACCTTCTCGGACAGATCGATCTTGGTCTTGTACATGCGGTTCTCCTTGGCGAAAGACCGGGCGGGTGGACTTCATTGTGCACCCGTCAACCGCGAATCCCAAGGAAGAAGGTGATGTCGGGGGCGGTGTTGACGGCCGCGTCCTCCGCGATCCCGAACTGCAGGTTCCATCGATTGCGAACCCGCCACACCGCGCCGGCGGCGAACTGCAGGCTGGGCCCGAGCAGGCGCAGCTGCGTGCCCTCCACTCGCCCGGTCTGCCCATCGAGCTGGGCCCGCAGCGACCAGTCCGGCCCCAGGGACCGGGTGAGGGCGCCGCGCGCGAACGCCGCCGCGCGATGCGCGGCGCCGGCGAACAGCTGGTCGCCGAACGGCTGCGAGACCCCGAGTTCCGCGGCGGCCTGCCAGCGCTCACCGCGCCACGCCGAGTGCCCCCAGGCCGCCGCGTCCCACGCGCCGTCGCTGGTCAGCGCCGCGACCGAACCCGTGGGGGCCTTCAGACCACCCCAGAAGGAGATCGTCCTGCCGGGGTCGTCCGCGGCGTACCAGCCGAGCTCGCCGGAAGCGTCACCCAGGCTGGTCTGGGAGCGACGCAGGTCGATCTGGCCGAATCCCGAATAGAAATAGACCAGCTGATCCTTCGGAAAATTCGGCCGCGAGCCCTGCGACAAGCCGAGGAACTGGTGCCAGGTGTCGATCACGTGATCGAGGATGCCGCCGTCGTCGTGGTACACGGGCAGCGCCAGGCGAAACCGCCAGGCGCCGGCCAGCGCGCGATCGTATGCCATGTGCAGCGTGGTGCTCTCGCCGTCGACCAGCAGTTCCTCGTTGCCGCGCGCCTCGGCATTGACCGTGTTGGTCACGCTCAAGGTCCCGATGGTCACGGGCGCGTCGCCGAGCCGGGAATCGCTCGGCAGCGGCAGGTAGAATCCGCGCAGCAGAGGATTCTCGTCGCGCGCATAGAAGAATTCCTCGGCACGCGCCGGCGCGGCGAGCGCGCAGATCGACGCCAGGGCGGCCACCATGGCCGCCGGTGCCGGCACGCGCGCCGATCGCCCACGGCCGGTGGGCACGGGCCCGCGGTCGTGGGTCGTGTTCATGCGAATATCCGTAAAGGAAGTCGGTCGCGTTTGCAAGCGCCCCCCGCGAGCGGGAATCGGCCGCGGCGAGGGCGAATTCGGCTAAGATCCGTGGCTTTCGAGTCTGGAGTCGCTCATGAAGAAACCAGTCACCGTGACCATCACCGGCGGCGCCGGCAACATCGGCTACGCGCTCGCCTTTCGCGTGGCGTCCGGTCAGATGCTCGGTCCGGACCAGCCCGTGAATCTGAATCTGCTGGAGATTCCCGCGGCGGCGGCGGCCGTCCAGGGGGTCTTGATGGAACTGAACGACTGCGCCTTCCGGACGCTCAATCGCGTCACCGCCAGCCACGACCCGCTCGTGGCCTTCAAGGACTGCCAATTCGCGATGCTGGTGGGCGCGCGGCCCCGCGGACCCGGGATGGAGCGCAAGGATCTGCTGCTCGAGAACGCGAAGATCTTCTCCGCGCAGGGCAAGGCGCTCGACGCGGTCGCCGGCCGGGACGTGCGCGTGCTCGTGGTCGGCAATCCCGCGAACACCAATGCGCTGATCGCCCAGCGCAATGCGCCGTCGATCCCTCCGGGGCGATTCACCGCGATGACGCGGCTCGACCACAATCGCGCGGTCGCGCAGCTCGCGGAGAAGGCCGGCGCGCCGCTCGCCGACGTGAAGAAAGTCGTCGTCTGGGGAAATCACTCCGCGACCCAATACCCCGATCTGCACCACGCGACCGTCGGCGGCAAGCCGGCGCTGTCCGTGGTCGAGGACGCCTGGTTCAAGGACACCTTCATCCCGGTCGTGCAGCAGCGGGGCGCGGCGGTCATCAAGGCGCGCGGCACCTCCTCGGCCGCCTCCGCCGCCTCGGCCGCGCTCGATCACGTGCGCGACTGGGTGCTCGGCACCCCGGCGGGCGACTGGGTGAGCATGTCGGTGCCCGCGGACGGAAGCTACGGCATACCGGAGGGCGTGATCTATTCGCACCCCGTGACCTGCCAGAACGGCGAGTACCGGATCGTGCAGGGTCTCGAGATCGACCCGTTCAGCCGCGAGAAGATGCTCGCGACGCATCGCGAGCTCTGCGAGGAGCGCGACGGCGTGAAGGACCTGATCTAGGCGGCGGGCCGTGCGCTCCATCCTGCACGTCGATATGGACGCCTTCTATGCGTCCGTCGAGGAGCGGGATCGGCCGGAGCTGGCGGGCAAACCCCTCATCGTCGGCGGGCTGGGCGCCCGCGGCGTGGTCGCGGCGGCGAGCTACGCGGTACGCCGCTTCGGCGTGCGCTCGGCCATGCCGATGCGCGAGGCGTTGCGGCGCTGCCCCCACGCGATCTGCGTCGCGCCGCGCATGGCGCGCTACCGGGAAGTGTCGCGCCAGGTGTTCGCAATCTTCCACGAGTTCACGCCGATGGTCGAGGGACTGTCGCTCGACGAGGCCTTTCTCGACGTCTCGGGGAGCCTGCGCCTGTTCGGTCCCCCTGAATTCATCGCCGCCGACATCCGGCGCCGGATCCGTGCCGGCACGGGACTGACGGCCTCGGTGGGCATCGCGCCGAACAAATTGCTCGCCAAGATCGCCTCCGACCTCAACAAGCCGGACGGCATGTACCGGATCGATGCCGACAACCTGCGGTCCGTCCTCGATCCGCTGCCCGTCGAGAAGCTGTACGGCGTCGGACCGAAGTCGCTGCCCGCCGCGCAGGCGGCGGGCATACGCACCTTCGGGGATCTGCGCAGCGCGAGCGACACCGTGCTCTGGCGCGCCTTCGGGCGACACGGCGCGGCGATGCGCGCCCGCGCCGCCGGCCTGGACGACCGGCCGGTGGTGCCCGAGCGCGAGGAGAAATCGATCGGCGCGGAGGAGACCTTCGAGCAGGACATCGGCGATCCGGCCGTGCTCGAGGCGCAGATGCTGCGGCTGGTCGAACGCGCGGCCGGGCGCCTGCGGGCCCGGGCCCTCAGCGCCGGCTGTGTCGCGCTGAAGATCCGCAGCGGCGACTTCAAGACCCACTCCCGGCAGCGCGGCCTCGCGCCGCCGACGCAGGACACGGCCGTGGTCGCGCGCCTCGCGCGCGAGCTGCTCGGGGCGTGGCGGAGCGACCACCCGGGTGTGGCGGTGCGACTGCTCGGCGTCGGGCTCGGCGCGCTCGGCGGCGCGCAGCAATCCGATCTGTTCGACGCCGGTCCTGCGCGGGACGCCCGCCTGGATGCGACCATCGACGGCATCCGCGACCGGTTCGGGAACTCCCTGATCACCCGCGCGAGCCTCCTGCCGCGGGATTGACGACACCGGCGCCGCCGCGCGGTCCCAGGCTTGGTATCATGGCCGCACGCCATGTACCTAAGCTTCTTCGGCCTGGGCGAAAAGCCATTCGCGATCACCCCGGATCCGCGCTACCTCTATCTGAGCGAACGCCATGCCGAGGCCTTGGCGCACCTGCTCTACGGCATCAACGAATCCGGCGGCTTCATCCAGCTCACGGGCGAGGTCGGCACCGGCAAGACGACGGTCGTGCGGACCCTGCTGTCGCGCATCCCGCAGCACGCGGACGTGGCCGTGATCTTGAACCCGCGCGTCACGCCCGCCGAGTTCCTGCTCACCATCTGCGAGGAGCTGGGCGTCGACGTCGAGCCGCTCGCGCGCGACAGCCTCAAGGATCTGGTCGATGCGCTCAATCGGCGGCTGCTCGCCGCGCACGCCGAGGGGCGGCGCGTCATCCTCATCGTGGACGAGGCTCAGAACCTCTCCGCGGAAGTCCTCGAACAGGTGCGCCTCCTGACCAACCTCGAGACCCCCACCCAGAAGCTGCTGCAGATCATCCTGATCGGTCAGCCGGAATTGCGCGCGCTCCTCGATCGCAACGACCTGCGGCAGCTCGCCCAGCGCGTCACGGGCCGCTACCACCTGATGCCGCTGTCGCGGGAGGAGACCATGGGCTACGTCCGGCACCGCCTGCGGGTGGCGGGGTCGAACTCGGAGGTCTTCACCACCGCGGCCCTGCGCGAGGTGCATCGGCTGTCGCGCGGCATCCCGCGGGTGATCAACGTGATCTGCGACCGGGCGCTGCTCGGCGCCTACACCCGCGAGACCCGCCAGGTCACCGCGACGCTGACGCGCCGGGCCGCGGGCGAGGTGTACGGCCGCTCCTTCTGGCCGCGCTGGGTCGC
>JAJXZV010000018.1 GCA_021779875.1 Pseudomonadota bacterium | reverse complement strand
GCCGCGCCCGACGTCGAGCGCCGCGGCGACGGGCGCCGACAGCAGCAGCTCGCCGGCGCGCGCCCGCGCGCACAGCCGCGCGGCCACGTTGACCGTGTCGCCGACCAGCGTGCGCACCTTGTTTCCGGGAGGCCCCAGGGGGCCGAGGGCGACCTCGCCGAGGTGCAAGCCCAGCCCGATGCCGGTCTCGATCGACAGCTCGCGGCGCCAACGCTCCGCGACGCGGCCGAATTCCCGGAGCATCTGCTGCCCGGCGGCGAGCGCCGCGCGCGCCCCATCGCACTCGGGGCTGTCCAGGCCGAAGCCCGCCATCATGCCGTCGCCCGCCATGTGGAACATCGCCCCGCCATGGCGCTCGGTCGCGCCGCCGAGCACCACGAAGAATTCGTCCAGCAACGCCACCACGCCGCTCGGGGCGAGCCTTTCGGCCAAGCCGGTGTAGCCGCGCAAATCGACGAACAGCACCGAGGCGTGGGTGGTCGCGGTGGCGGGCGGGCCCGAGTGGTGCTGCACGGCGAACTCGGTCACACGCAGATCGGGCGCTTGGCCGGACAACCACTTACCTCCGAGACTTGAACGACCGCCTTATCGTAGCATTCCCGTGCGTTCCGGCTACGGTATTCCGGCGCTTCGGCGTATATTTCGCCCATGCTCACCCATCGAACACGTCGTCGAGTACTCATCGCGGTCGGCGCCTCGTGCATCACCGCCGCGGCGTGGGCGCTCGACCTGGGTTCTCTCTCCAACGCCGACGCGGCGGCCGGCCTCAAGCAGGCGCTCGGCCAGGGCATCGGGCGGGCCGTCGGCAAACTCGGGGTCCCGGGCGGGTTTCTCGACAATCCGTCGGTGAAGATACCGCTGCCGCCGAGGATCGCGCAGGCCGAGGGCCTCATGCGCATGCTGGGCATGGGTGATCAGACCGACCGATTGGTGGTGGCCATGAACCGCGCGGCCGAGGCCGCGGTGCCGGAGAGCAAGGTGCTGCTCGAGCAGGCCCTCAAGCAGATGACGGTCGCGGACGCGAAGCAGATACTCACCGGGGGCGACGACGCGGCGACCCAGTATTTCAAGCGGGTGACCTATCAGCCGCTGCAGAAGAAGTTCGCGCCCATCGTCACGCGCGAAACGCAGAAGGTCCGGCTCGCGGAAACCTACGACGCGGTCGCCGCCAAGGGCGCCGCGCTCGGCGTGCTGAAGCCGGGGGAGGCGACGCTCGAGTCCTACGTCACGGCGAAGACGCTCGACGGGCTGTACATCATGATGGCCCAGGAAGAGCGCGCCATCCGCAAGGATCCGCTCGGCCAGAGCAGCGCGATCCTGAAGAAGGTGTTCGGCGCGATCCGCTGACGGCGCGGCCGCGCAAATGGAGGCTAGGAGCGGAATCGAACCGCTGTACGCGGCTTTGCAGGCCGCTGCATGACCACTCTGCCACCTAGCCCCTCGAGGGCGCGAAAACGAAGAACCCCGGACTGACCGGGGTTCTCGGATTGAGTGGAGCGGGAAACGAGGCTCGAACTCGCGACCTCAACCTTGGCAAGGTTGCGCTCTACCAACTGAGCTATTCCCGCCCTTAGCGAACTCGCCATTTTAAGGGCAAGATGTCCGGAGTCAAGCATCGGCTCACCCCGGCGCACCCCTTCTCACAGTTTCGCGCTGCCGCGCAACTCCGGCCAGGCGAGCCTCAGATAGGCGACCATGGACCAAAGGGTCAGCACCGCGGCTACGGCCGTCAACACGAGGCCGAGTCGATAGATGGGCAGGCCGAGCAGGTCGCGCCGGAACAGCAGCATCGACAGCCCCACGATCTGCATCACCGTCTTCGACTTGCCGAGCCCCGAGACCTTGATGCGGCTGCGCGCGCCGATCTCCGCCATCCACTCGCGCAGCGCCGACACCGCGATCTCGCGGCCGATGATCACGATCGCGGTGATCACCACGAACCAGCGGGGGTCCTTCGAGACGATCAGCACCAGCGCGGCCGCCACGATCAGCTTGTCGGCCACCGGATCGAGAAACGTGCCGAGGCGCGAGGTCTGACCCAGCTTGCGCGCGTAGTAGCCGTCCAGGGAATCCGTGATGCCGGCGAGCGCGAACGCCGTGCAGGCGGCCGGTCCGGCCCACCAATAAGGCAGGAAGAACGCCGCCGCGATGGCCGGGATCATCAGCATGCGAAGCCAGGTGAGCGCATTCGGAAGATTCCACACCGAACCGCTCGTGCCGACCTCATTGCCCTGGGTGGAGGTGCTCATAGATTACCTGTGCAAGCTCGCGCCCCAGCCCGCGGATCTGGGCGAAATCGTCCACGCCGGCGCGCAAGATGCCCTGCATGCCCCCGAACTGCTTGAGCAGCTCGCGGCGCTTCACGGGCCCGAGGCCCGGGATGGTCTCTAGTATCGACTGACTGTGGCGCTTGGCGCGTTTGCGCCGGTGGCCGGCGACCGCAAAACGATGCGCCTCGTCGCGCACCCGCTGGATCAGATGCAGCGCCATCGAGTCCGGTGAAAGTATAGTGGGCGTGTCGCGCCCCAACAAGAAGAGCTGCTCCTGGCCGGGGCGCCGATCGGGCCCCTTGGCCACGCCGATCAGCGTGATGCCGGCCAGGCCGAGTTCCTCGAGCACGGCGGCGGCCTGCGCGAGCTGCCCCCTGCCGCCGTCGATCAGCAGCACCTCGGGCGCCGGCACCTCCCCGTCGCGCACTCGCTTGTAGCGCCGCGCGAGCGCCTGATGCATGGCGGCGTAATCGTCGCCCGGCCGGATGCCGGCGATGTTGAAACGCCGATATTCGTCCTTGATCGCCCCCTCGACGCCGAACACGACGCACGACGCCACCGTATCGGTGCCTCCGGTGTGGCTGATGTCGAAACATTCCAGGCGGGTCGGCGTCTGGGGCAGGTCGAACGTCTCGCGCAGCTCCTCGAGACCGGCCTCGATGCTCGAGCGCGCGGCGCCGCGCATCCTGAGCGCCTGCTCCGCGTTCTCCCGCATCATGTCGAGCCAGCGCGCGCGGATGCCGCGCACCGAGGAGCTGATGCGCACCTTGTGGCCCGAGCGCTCGGCGAGCGTCGCCTCGAGCACCGGCATCTCGTCGAACCGCCGGTCGACCAGGATCCGCGGGGGCGACTCCCGCTCGAGGTAGTACTGCGCGACGAACGCCTCCAGCACTTCGGGCGCCTCCGCGACCTGCGCCCGCGGAAAGAAGGTCGCGCTGCCGAGGCTGCGCCCGCCCCGCACGAACATGAGGGCGACGCAAAATTCGCCGTTGCGCTCGGCCACCGCGATCACGTCGGCGTCGTGATTCACGTCGGCGACCACGATCTGCTGCGCCTGCACGGTCTTCAGGCTGGCGAGCTGATCGCGCAGCCGCGCGGCCTCCTCGAACTCCAGCCGCTGGGCCGCCGCCTCCATGCGCCGCGCCAGGTCCTGGTTGACCTCGTCGTCGCGCCCCTCGAGCACCTTGACGACGGCGCCCACGTCCCGGGCGTAGCTGTCGCGCGAGATCAGGCCGACGCACGGCGCGGTGCAGCGCCGAATCTGGTATTGCAGGCACGGCCTCGAGCGGTTCGCGAAGTAGGTGTCCGGGCAATTGCGCAGCCGAAACAGCTTCTGCAGCTGATTGAGCGTCTCGCGCACCGCGCCGGCCGACGGATACGGCCCGAAGTAGCGGCCGGGCTCCTTGCGCGATCCGCGGTAGAAGGAGAGGCGCGGGAACTCGTGCCGGGTGTCGAGGTGCAGGAAGGGAAAGCTCTTGTCGTCGCGCAGCACCACGTTGAACCGCGGCCGATGCCTCTTGATCAGATTGAACTCGAGCAGCAGCGCCTCGGTGTCCGAGTTCGTGATGGTCACCTCCATCCCCGCGGTCTTGGCGACCAACGCCTGCACCTTCGGCTGCGCGTTTCCGGGCTGGAAATACGAACCGACCCGCGATTTCAGATTGCGCGCCTTGCCCACGTAGAGCACCTCGCCGTCCGCGGCGAGCATGCGATACACCCCCGGACGCGCGGGCAGTCCCTCCACGAAGCGCTTCGGATCGAACGGCGCGGCGGCGTCCATGCTCATCGCGCGGCGGCGGCGCCCTCGAGCAGCGCGCGCGCGCGCGCGAACACCGCCTCGAACATCGGCGTGGTGAGGCGCCGCGTCTGCGTGTTGTAGCGGCTGCAGTGGTACGAGTCGAGCAACACGCGGCCCGCGCTCAAGGGATGCTCGGCGCCGTGCGCGAACCGCCCATGGCCCGCGCGCAGCCCGCAGGCGCGCAACACCGCGGCGTGCGCGATGGCTCCCAGGGCGAGAATGACGCGCGGCCGCGGCTCGTGGGCCAGCTCGGCCCCGAGATAATCGTTGCAGGCGGCGATCTCCGCCGGCAGAGGCTTGTTCGCCGGCGGCAGGCACTTGACGGCATTGGTGATGCGCGCATCGTCGAGGCGCAGGCCATCGCGCGCGTCGGCGGAAATCGCCGTGGAGGCGAAGCCGAACTTGTGCAAGGTGGCGTACAGCAGGATTCCGGCGTGATCGCCCGTGAAGGGCCGGCCCGTGCGGTTCGCGCCCTTCAATCCCGGCGCGAGGCCGACGATGAGCAGGCGAGCGAGCGGATCGCCGAATGGCGGCACCGGTCGGCAATGGTAGTCGGGATGATCGCGCCGCACCGCCTCGAGGAAGGAGCCCAGGCGTGCGCAACGGCGGCAGTGCAGGTCGAAAATGGCGCTCATCGTCAATAAAAACGGGCTACGCGGAAACTCCGCGTAGCCCGCCATCGATCGCGCCTGGAATTTGGACTAACCCGAGCGCAACCCGAACCGTGACCGCTCTGCCACTCACCGCTTCGACCGCGCGAACCCGGGGAGGTTTCATCCCCGCGGGTCGTACCTGCCGGGGCCCCGAATTTGCTGATTCGCTGTCGAAAAAATCCTTGCAATCCATGCGGTTGTATCGGTCGCCGGCGATCCCGGCGACGCTCATGCGCCGCATTCGATGATCGATGGGCAGGACGGGTCGATGCGCAGGATAACACCTGCGCGAGGCGTGGCAACCGGAGAATTTCCAAACCGCTGTCGCTTTTCGCGATTCGATCTAGATAGTCGACATAAGTGTTTGTTTTTTCATTATAAAAAGCCGCAAACTCTGACGCGTCACGGGTGCCCCCGGCGCGCTCCCGCGCGCCGCGCGATCATCATCGCGAGCTCGAGCGACTGCTCGGCATTCAAGCGCGGATCGACCTGCGATCGATAGGCGCGTGCGAGATCCGCCTCGGTCAAACCGCGCGCGCCGCCGACACACTCGGTCACGTCCTCGCCGGTCAATTCGACGTGCACTCCGCCGAGCATCGAGCCGCACTCTTCGTGTATGCGGAAGGCCGCCTCCACCTCGGCGAGGATGTTGTCGAAACGTCGCGTCTTGACGCCGCCCGCCGTGGTCTCGGTGTTGCCGTGCATGGGGTCGCACACCCACAGTACCTGCGAGCCGGTGGCGCGCACCGCGTCGACCATGTCGGGCAGACGCTGCTCGATCTCCTTCGCGCCGAACCGATGGATCAACGTGAGCCGGCCCGGCTGGTTCTGCGGATTGAGCGCCTCCACCAGCTCCTGCAGCCACTCGGCGCTCATGCCGGCGCCCACCTTCACGCCGATGGGATTCGCGATGCCGCGAAAGTACTCGACGTGCGCGCCGTCGAGCTGCGCGGTGCGCATGCCGATCCAGGGCATGTGCGTCGACAGGTTGTACCATTTCTTCTGCCGTTCGATGTAGCGCGTCTGAGCCTGCTCGGACAGCAGATGCAGCCCCTCGTGGCTGGTGTAGAACTCGGCGCGCGCCGCCGCGTGCACCCGCTGCCCGCTCATCGATTCGAAGAACTCGAGCGACTCCGCGATCGAGTCGACGATCGCCTGGTACGCCTCGCGCAGCGGCGCATGCCGCAGAAACGCGAGATCCCAGTACTCGGGGTGGTGCAGATCCGCGAAACCGCCGTCGACCAGCGCCCGGACGAAATTGAGCGTCAGCGATGCGCGCTCGTAGCCGCGCAACAGCAGCTGCGGATCGGGCTCGCGCTCGGCCGCCGTGAATCCCGGGCGATTCACGTTGTCGCCCCGGTAGGTGGGCAGCGTGACCCCGTCGCGGGTCTCGGTATCCGCCGAACGCGGCTTCGCATACTGACCCGCGAAGCGCCCCACGCGGATGATCGGCCGCTTCAGCCCCTGCAGCATCACGAGACTCATCTGCAGCAGCACCTTGAGCCGCTTGGCGATGTAATCGGACTGGCAGTCCTCGAAGCTCTCGGCGCAATCCCCGCCCTGCAGCAGGAACTGCTCGCCGCGCTGCGCCTTCGCGAGTTCGGCGCGCAGGGACTCGACCTCCCAGGACACCACCAGCGGCGGCAGGCGGCCGAGCGCGGCCACGGCCCGCTCGAGCGCCACGGGATCGCGGTACTTGGGCTGCTGGGTCGCCGGCTTGTTCTGCCAGGTCGCCGGGTGCCAGTTGCTCATGACGGGGCTTTTCGACATCGGTGCCGAGCGATGCTACACAGAGTGCAGCCCCCCTGCAAAAGAGCCGGGGCGGCCCTCGAGGGGGTGGCGCCACGGGCGCGCTCACGGCAAAATGCCGGCCCTTTTCCCATCGCCGCGGCCGCGCCGCCGGATCTCGACCATGCAACACATCGACGCCACGCTCAAAGCCCTCGGACTCACCCGCCTCAACGCCGGCACCTGGTCGGGCAGCCAGGGTTGGAGCCGGGACGAGTCGGGACCCTTGATCGACTCGATCAATCCAACGACCGGCGAGCGGCTCGCGCAGGTCCGCGGCGCAAGCCTGGCCGACTACGAGCACGTGTTGGCGGCCGCGGTGGCCGCGGCGCGCCAGTGGCGCCAGGTACCCGCGCCCAAGCGCGGCGAGGCCGTGCGCCTGATCGGCGAGGAGCTGCGCGCGTGCAAGGACGCCCTCGGCAGCCTCGTGTCCCTGGAGAACGGCAAGATCAAGGCCGAGGGCGACGGCGAGGTGCAGGAGATGATCGACATCGCGGACTTCGCGGTCGGTCAGTCGCGCATGCTGTACGGCCTGACCATGCATTCGGAGCGGCCGCAGCACCGCATGTTCGAGCAATGGCACCCGCTCGGCGTGGTCGGCGTGATCTCGGCCTTCAATTTCCCGGTCGCGGTCTGGTCGTGGAACGCGTTCCTGGCGGCCATCTGCGGCAATGCGACCGTCTGGAAGCCCTCCCCCAAGACGGCGCTGTGCGCCCTGGCGGTGCAGCGGATCTGCAATCGCGTGCTCGAGCGCCACAACCTGCCGGCCATCTTCCAGACCTTCATCGCCCCCGGCACGGAACTGGCCACGCGCTTCGTGGACGACCGGCGTGTCCCGCTGATCTCGTTCACGGGCTCCACCGAAGTCGGCCGGCGGGTGGCGGTGCGCGTCGCCGAGCGCCTCGGCCGCAGCCTCCTGGAGCTGGGCGGCAACAACGCCATCATCGTCGACGAGAGCGCCAACCTGGACCTCGCGGTGCCCTCGATCGTGTTCGGCGCGGTGGGCACCGCCGGGCAGCGCTGCACCACCACCCGCCGCGTCCTGGTGCACCACGCCCGTCTGCCCGAGCTCGAGCGGCGGCTGATCTCCGCCTTCGCGCAGGTGCGCATCGGCGACCCGCTCGATCCGCACACGCTGATGGGACCGCTGATCGATCCGGCGGCGGTGGCGCGCTACCTCGCGGCGGTCGCCACCGCGCAGCAACAGGGGGGGCGCGTGCTGTGCGGCGGGCGCACGGTGCCGCGCGCCGGCCACTTCGTCGAGCCGACCCTGATCCGCGCCGAGGCATCCATGCCCATCGTGCAATCGGAGACCTTTGCGCCGATCCTCTACCTGATCCCGTACGAATCCCTCGAGGAGGCGATCGAGGTGCAGAACTCCGTGGCCTACGGACTGTCCTCGGCGGTGTTCACCGACCGCCTGCAGGTCGCCGAGCGGTTCCTCTCGGCGGCGGGCAGCGACTGCGGCATCGCGAACGTCAATCTCGGGACCTCCGGGGCCGAGATCGGCGGCGCCTTCGGCGGCGAGAAGGATACCGGCGGCGGCCGCGAGGCGGGTTCGGACTCCTGGAAGGCCTACATGCGGCGGCAGACCACGACGATCAACTGGGGCTCGCAGCTGCCGCTGGCGCAGGGAATCCGCTTCGACCTGGAGTAAACGGCTCTCACCGCGCCAGCCATTCCTCGATCTGCGCGGCGCGCTGCTCCAGGCGCGCCGCGGAGACCGGTCCGCGCGTCTTGAGCTCCTGGGCGTACAGCGATACGCGGTACTCCTCGAGCCACCATCGCAGCTCCTCGATCTCGGGATGCCAGCGGTCCTGGGCGGCCCCCTGCCCCGCGAGCGCCTCGGCGCGCGCGGCCCAGGCCTCGAGCTCGCGCAGGACCTCCCCGCCCTCGCCGCCGCGCGCCTGGATTCGCTGCCAGCGGCGCTCCTCGGCCTTGAGATAGCGCGGCCACTGCCGCAGCCAATCCGGCGGCGTCTCCGCGATCGCCGCCGGCGCGAGCAGGCGCTCGAGATGCCGCCGGCTCTCGGCGGCCGCGGCGGCGGCGCCGGTCCCGATCCGCGGGTCCTCGAGCAGCCGGCGGATGGCGCGCGCCGCGGTGAACCACTCGAGCACGTCCGCGCGCAGTTCATCGAGCGCCGGGTACGCGCGGGCCCGTCCCCGTTCGACGGCGGCCAGGAACGCGGCGCGCTCGCGGGGCGGCGCGCCCTCCTCGAAGCAGGCGCGCCGCAGCGTCAGGTGCAGCAAGAGGTGCCGCAGCGCCTCGCCCTTCATGTGCGGGGATGCCGCGAGGATCAGCGGCGCGTCGGCCGCGATCTGCTTGGCTAGCCCGCGTGCGAGGTCCGCGAGCAGGGACTGCGCGAGCTGCACGGCGGCGCGCGCCCAGAGCCGGTCGGCCTCGGGCCGCGACCACTCGAACACGACCCGGAAGCCCTGCTCGCGCCGCTCGAGCGCCGGGAACGCGCGGCAGGTTCCCCACGCGTGCTCGAGATCGATCTGCCCGGGCAGCTCCTGCGCATCGAAGCCGCGCCAGGCGTCCGCGAAGCGCTCGCGCGCCGCGCGCTCGGCCGCGGCGCGCAAGGGCTGCGCGCACTCGCGCCGCAGGGCGCGCAGGTCCGTGCCCTGGGCGAGCACCCGCCCCGCTTCGATCACCGCCACGCGCGGCCGCAGGTGCGGCGGCACCGCGGCTCCATCGAAACGCAGCAGCGGCTCCGGGATGCC
>JAJXZV010000159.1 GCA_021779875.1 Pseudomonadota bacterium | reverse complement strand
TCGCGGCGGCGCCGCGGCAGCTGCCCGTCGGCGCGCTGACCGCGCTCATCGGCGTGCCGTTGTTCCTGATCCTCATGCGCCGAGAGCGGCGCGTGACCTTCTAGCCAGCGCCGATCTGCACCCGGTTTCGCCCGAGCGCCTTGGCCCGGTAGAGCGCGGCATCCGCGTCGGCGAGCAGGCGGTCGGCCATGGCCTTCAGATCCGTCTCGTGCCGGCCGGGCGAGAGCGCGGCCACGCCGATGGATACGGTCAGTTCGCGCTCGATCTGCGCGGTGAGCTTGAACGGCTCGGCCGCGATCACCTCGCGGATCCGCTCCGCGAGGGTGGCGGCGGCGGCCGCGGTCGCGTCGGGCAGCAGGACCGCGAGTTCGTCCCCGCCAAAACGGGCCGCCGTGTCCATGTTGCGGATCTGGGCCTCGATGCGGTGCGCGATCTCCTTCAGCGCGTGGTCGCCGGCAAGGTGCCCATAGCCGTCGTTGATGCTCTTGAACCGATCGATGTCGAGCATCAGGCAGGCGATGGACGCCCCGCGCCGTTGCGCACGCGCCAGCTCCTCCTTCAGCCGCTGCTGCAGATAGCGCCGATTGTGCCAGCCGGTGAGAAAGTCGGTGATGCCCGCGCGCAGCAGGCGCGCCCGATTCACCGCGTTCTCGATGCACACGGCGGCGACCGCACCCAGGTGCGCCAGGAACTCGGTGCCGTGGTGCCGGGTGAAGCGCGCGGCCTCACGACTCGCGAAGCACAGCGCACCGGTGGCGCGGTCCTTGCGCGGCAGGGGCACCAGCGCCGCGCTCTTCAGGTTGGCGGTGCCCGGGAACAGCAGGTGGTGATCCGCTCCGACGAACGGCCCGAGCCAGGGCTTGTGCAGGGCGGCGAGCTGCGGCGCGAGGCCCACCAGCGAATCCACGAAGAAGATTTGCTTGAATTCCTCCGGACGATCCCCGCCGGCGATCAGCAGGTGGCGGATCTCGTGCTGCGGATCGAGCAGCACCACGCTGACCGCATCGAGCGAATACGAATCCCTCAGGCCATCGACCATGGCCCGCAGCAGCTGTGCCAGGCTGTCCGCGCGCAGCAGCGACAACTCGCGCGCCTGGGTTCGCTTGAGGATGGTCTCGTTGTTGGCGGCCTCCGCGGTCAGCTCCTTGAGCCGCCTGCGCAGCTCCTCGAGTTCGCGGGCCATGTCCTCGGCGTTCGCCCGTTCCTCGCTCAAGCGCACTCCGTCCGGGCGGCCGCGCGCGCGGCGAAATACGCCCGACCGCGATCCATGATCGCGGTGAATCCGGCCTGATCGTGCGATTCGATGGCGGTCACCAGCCGGTCCACCGCCTGACGCAGCGCCCGCAGCGACTGTGAACCGTACTCGTTCAGACTCTGGATCTCGTAATACAGCTCCGGACTCTCGGCGGCGACCCGGGACGCCACGTCCATCTGGGCGTCGAAGGTCGTGCTCGACAGGTTCGCCAGCCGCGGGGCCGCCTCGCCGCTCTCGGCGAGCGCCGTGAAGAAGGCGATGTTGAGCGCGTGCGACAGACCGAGCACGTACGCGATCAGTCGATCGTGCTCGTCGAGACCCATGACCACGCGCTCGGCCATGGTCGAGGCGAACAGCGACTGGGCATCCGCCAGCGCACCGGCGTGGCCCAGGTCGATGAAGATCACGTGCCGGCCCGAAAGCAGGACCGTGTCCGGCCCGAACATCGGATGCAGCGAGGTCACGCGGCAACCCGCCGCCGCCAGCGCGTTCAGGCCTGCGCGCAGCGGCGTCTTCAGGGAACCCAAGTCGAAGATCAGGCCCCGCGGCCGGCGGCCGGCGAGCCACCCGAGCAGGCCCGCGGTGATCCCGAGCGGCGTCGCCAGCACGATCACGTCGTAGTCCAGGGGATCCTCGCGCCAGTCGGCCACGTAGTCGAATCCCGCCAGGGGGCCGGCGGGATCGGCGATGGCGACGCCGTAGCCCTGGGAGGCCAGGAACTCCACGAACCAGCCGCCCATCTTGCCTCGGCCGCCGACCACGAGGGCGCGCTTGCCGCTGCCTTGCGCCTGCGCCGCGACCCTGGCCTGTTCCTGGGTGGCCAGCGAGGACTGGATCAGCCGACGCAGCAGCGCCTCGGCCAGATCGGGCGAAATGCCCAGCCGCTGGGCGGTGTTGCGGCCCCGCAGAATGACGTCGCGCTCGCGCGCGAAATCACGGGTCGCACGACCGCTCGCCCGCTTGACGGCCGCCACCTGCTCGCTCAGACGCTGGCGGCGCGCCACCAGTTCCAGCAGCTGCCCATCCAGGTCCGTCAGGGCCGTGCGCAATTCATCCAGATTCATGGGGACGCGGTCTCTGTTTCGTCATCCTTCCTTTTACTGTCCGCACCCGGCTACCGCAAGCGCGGCGCCGCGCGCTACCATGCCCGCATGTCAACCGAAGCGCCGACCCTCTGGACCGAGAGCCTGCCGGACCCGTTGCCCCGCGATCCCTTGGCGGTCGCGGCCGGCTGGCTCGCCCAGGCGCAGGCGGATGCATCCCAGCCGAACCCCAACTCCATGATCCTCGCCACCGCGGACGAGCGCGGCCAGCCGTCCGCGCGCGTGGTGTTGTGCAAGGACATCGACCCGAAGACCGGGGCCATCTACTTCTACACGAATTATCAGTCACGAAAGGGCCGCGAACTCGCGGCGAATCCGCGCGCCGCGGTCGTGTTCCACTGGGATCACCGCCATCGGCAGGTGCGTGCCGAAGGGCGCGTCGAGCGGCTCACCGACGCCGAGAACGATGCTTATTTTCGCAGCCGCCCCTGGCAGAACCGCCTCGGCGCCTGGGCCAGCCGGCAGAGCCAGCCCCTCGCCTCGCGCGAGCACTTGGTCGGCGAGATCGCGGCCGCGGCGCGGCGCTTCGGCATTCCCTACGAGGGCCCCGGACGGCCCGAGCCCTCGATGGCGGACGCGCAGGTGCCGCGCCCCGGACACTGGGGAGGCTTTCGCCTGATCGTCGAGGCGATCGAGTTGTGGGTGGAGGGCGAATTCAGGATTCACGATCGCGCCCGCTGGATTCGGCCCCATGCCGGCTCCGTCGAGTGGTCGGCGCAGCGCCTCCAGCCCTGATACGTCGGGGCCCGCGATGAACTTCCTGCAGGGCTGCGACGCGACCTGCCCCCATTGCTGGGAGCGCGTGGAGTTGACCGTGGACACCTCCGTCGCCGAGCAGAGCTACATCGAGGACTGTCCGGTCTGTTGCCGGCCGCTCCGGGTGTCCTACCGGACGGACGGCGGCGAACTCGTGGACCTCAGCGTCGAATCCGCCGATTGAACCCCATCGAGAACATCCAAGCGCACGACGCGGCCGGGCCGTTGCTCGAGTGCCGCGGCATGAGCGTCGGCATCGGCGCGCGGATCCTGGTGCGCGAACTCGATCTCGAGGTCGCGCCCGGCCAGTTGCTCGCCATTCTCGGACCGAACGGCTGCGGCAAGAGCCTGTCGCTGCACACCTTCGCCGGCCTGCGGCGGGCGCATGGCGGCATCGTGCGCATCGCCGGGCGCGCCATCGAACGGTGGCCGAGGCGGGCGCTGGCGCGCGAACTCGCCCTGCTGCCCCAGAACGTCGAGGATCCGTTCCCGGCGACCGTGCTGGAAACCGTGCTGCTCGGCCGCCACCCGCACATCCCCAGCTGGCAGTGGGAGTCGCATCGTGACCATGCCATCGCCGCGTCGGCGCTCGCCGCGGTGGGCCTCGCGGGCTATGAGCAGCGCGACGTCTTCACGCTGTCCGGAGGCGAGCGGCGCCGCGCGGCGCTGGCCGCCGTGCTGGCGCAGACGCCGCGGATATTCCTGCTCGACGAACCCACCAATCAGCTCGATCCGAATCATCAGCTCGAGGCGCTCGAACTGCTGCGCGCGCGCGCCGACGACGGCGCCGCCGTGATCGTCACGTTGCACGACCCGAACCTCGTCGCGCGCTTCGCCGATCGGGTGTTGCTGCTCGGCATCGGCGGCGGTTGGGTCTGCGGCCCCGCGGCCGGGACCCTCACCGCGGACAATCTCTCGGCGCTCTACGGGACGCGCTTCGAGGAGGTTCAGTCCGCCGGGCGCCGCGTCTTCTTCCAGGCCTAGGCGGGAACGACCGGGCGCGGCCTGACACGCCGGCGGGCCTTGTGCTACCGTCCCAGGCCACCTCCGGAAGAACCTCGCATGGGCAATCGGCTGAGCAAGATTTACACCCGCACCGGGGACCAGGGCAGCACGGGCCTGGGCGACGGCACGAGGGTTCCCAAGGAGAATCCGCGTGTCGAGGCCTACGGCACCGTGGACGAAGCCAACAGTGCCATCGGCGTGGTGCTGGCGACCGATGGCCTGGCGCCCGGGATACGGGAATGCCTCACCAGGATCCAGCACGACCTGTTCGATCTCGGCGGCGAGTTGTGCATCCCCGGACACCGCATGATGTCGGCGGCGCAGATCGAACGCCTCGAACGAGAGCTGGACGCCTTCAACGCGGACTTGCCGCCGCTGCAGGAGTTCATACTTCCCGGCGGCGGACCGGCGGCCGCCGCCTGCCACCTGGCGCGTGCCGTATGCCGTCGCGCCGAGCGGCGCTGCTGGTCGCTCGCGCGCACCGAGGACGTCGCGCCGGACGCGCTCAAGTACCTGAATCGCCTGTCCGACCTGCTGTTCGTCGTGGCGCGCGTGCTCGCCCGGCAGGCGCAGGGCGGGGACGTCGTCTGGCGGCGCGCCCGGGAGTGAGCCGCGGCGTCATGCCGCCCCGGGAGTCGGGCGCCGGCGGGAGGCGGCCGCGATGAGCCGCCGCGCCTGGGGCCAATCGAAGGCCGGCCCGGGGTCGGTCTTGCGGCCGGGTGCGATGTCGCTGTGCCCGACCACGCGCGCCGGCGAGAGCGACGGGTAGCGGCGGCAGAGCGCCGCGACCAACTCGGCGAGCGCCCGGTATTGCCGTGGATCGTAAGGCCGGGTGTCCTCGCCCTCGAGCTCGATGCCGATGGAGAAGTCGTTGCAGGCCTCGCGTCCGCAGTAGCTCGAGCGGCCGGCGTGCCAGGCACGCTCGGCGAAGCTCACGTACTGGGTGGGCGTACCATCGCGCCGCACGCAGACGTGTGCGGACACGCGCAGCGAGGCGATCTCGGCGAAGTAGGGATGTGCGCCGGCCGGCAGCGTATTGGTGAACAGCCGGTCGATCCAATCGCCGCCGAACTCGCCCGGCGGCAGGCTGATGCCGTGAACCACGATGAGATCCGGCCGCGTCCCGGGCGGCCGGGCGTCCCGGTTCGGCGACTCGACGCGCGCCACACCGTGCAGCCATCCGCTTGCGGCGTCGATCCGCAGATGTCCGTGCCTCGCCGTCAAATCCCCTCGCGGCCTGTGCGACAATTTGCTCATTATGCACGCAATCACCGACGGAGCCACCCGGGCGGCGGAGCTCGCCGAGCGCGACCTGCGCGTGGTGTGGCATCCCTGCACCCAAATGAAGGACCACGAGTCGCTGCCGCTCATCGCGCTCAAGAGCGGCAGCGGCCCATGGCTCGAGGATTACGCCGGCAAGCGCTATCTGGACGCGGTCAGCTCCTGGTGGGTGAACTTGTTCGGCCATGCCAATCCGCGCATCAGCGGAGCGGTGGCGGAACAGGCTCAGCGCCTCGAGCACGCCATCTTCGCGGGATTCACCCACGAGCCCGCGGTGCGCCTCGGCGAGCGGCTCAGGGCGCTCGCCCCGCCCGGGCTCACCCGCTGCTTCTTCGCGGACAACGGCTCCGCGGCGGTCGAGGTTGCTCTCAAGATGAGCTTCCACTACTGGCGCAACGTCGGCCGTCCGGGCAAGACCCGGTTCATCACCCTGGCCAACAGCTACCACGGCGAGACCCTGGGCGCGCTCGCCGTGGGCGATGTGGATCTGTACAAGTCGCTGTACAAGCCGCTGCTCATGGACGTGATCACCGCGCCGTCGCCGGACTGCTATCACCGCGAGCCCGGCGAGTCCTGGCAGGACCACTCGGCGCGGCGATTCGAGGCCATGGAGCGCCTGCTCGAGCGGCACGCCGGGGAGGTAGCCGCGGTCATCGTCGAGCCGCTCGTGCAATGCGCCGGCGGCATGCGGATGTATCACCCGAGATACCTCTCGCTGCTGCGCGACGCCTGCACGCGGCACGGCGTGCACCTGATCGCCGACGAGATCGCAGTCGGCTTCGGCCGCACCGGCACCATGTTCGCGTGCGAGCAGGCCGGCATCACGCCCGATCTCATGTGCCTGTCGAAGGGGCTCACGGGCGGTTATCTGCCGTTGTCGGCGGTGCTCGCCACCGAGGACATCTACGCGGCCTTCTACGACGATTACGTCAAATTGAACGCCTTCCTGCACTCGCACAGCTACACCGGCAATCCCATCGCCTGCGCGGCGGCCAACGCGACCCTGGACGTGTTCGCGGAGGATCGCGCCATCGAGCGCAACCGGGCGACCGCCGCCTACCTCGGACGCCGGGCGCGGGAGCTCGAGGCGCTTGCGCACGTGGCCGAGGTGCGCCAGACGGGCATGATCGTCGCCGTGGAACTGGTGCGCGACCGGGCGACGCGCGAACCGTATCCGTGGAGCGAGCGCCGCGGCCGCCGCATCCACCGCCACGCTCTCGCGAACGGGGTCCTGCTGCGCCCGATCGGCGACGTGGTGTACTTCATGCCGCCCTACGTGGTCGGTGAGCCGGAGATCGACCTGATGATCCGGGTCGCCGCCGAGGGCATCGAGCTCGCGACGTGCGACTGACGCGCCTGCACGTGGCATCGACGCTGCGCACCGGGACGGCGCTCGCGCTTCCCGACGAGGCGGGCGCGCACGTCGCGCGGGTGCTGCGGGCGCGTGCCGGCGACGAGCTCGTCCTGTTCAACGGCGACGGCCGGGAATTTCCGGGCGTCGTCGAGAGCGTGCGGGGAGTGCGCGTGACCGTCGCCGTGGGCGAGGGCCGCGTGGTCGACCGCGAATCGCCGCTCGCCGTGACGCTCGTGCAGAGCGTCCCGCGGGGCGACCGCATGGATCTGGTCGTGCAGAAGGCCACCGAACTCGGCGCGGCCCGCATCGTGCCCGTCCTCAGCCAGCGCAGCGTGATCCGCCTCGACGCCGCCCAGGCGGCTTCGAAGGCGCAGCATTGGCAGGCGGTGGCGATCGCCGCGTGCGAGCAGTGCGGCCGCAACCGGCTGCCGGTGGTCGAGGCTCCGCGCCCGCTCATCCAATTCCTCGGCGAGGCCACGGGATGCGCCGCACGTCTGGTGCTCGAGCCCGAGACGGCCGGCGGCGGTCCGGTGGCGGACCTCTCACCGGCGGGCGGCGAGGTCCAGATTGCGGTCGGCCCGGAAGGAGGATTCGCCGCCGAGGAGCTCGAGGCGTTCCGGGTCGCGGGGTTCGCGCGGCTCACGCTCGGCCCGCGCGTGCTGCGCACGGAAACCGCGGCCATCGCCGCGCTCGTCTGGCTGCAGATTCGCTTCGGCGATCTGGGAGGCCTCGCCGGCGCCTCCTCCGGCTAGGCCGACGCCCCTGGCATCACAGAGGTTTCCTCGGCGATCATCTCCTCGAGCCTCTCCAGGTCGGGAATGAGCGGCGTCTCGTTCACCATGCGCACCTGGCAGATGACCGGCGAACGCTCGCCGAAGCTGCGCGACGGATCGGGCCGCAGCACTTCGGCATTGACGCGCACCAGCTGCGGGAAACCCTGGGTGAGGACCCCCAGGCAGCCGGACGCCAGCTTGCCGCCGGTCGCGTGGAACACGACGACGCGCGTACGGCCGCCTATGGCGGGCAGGGGCTGGCCCAGGGCGCCCTCGAACGAGACCAACGGCACGCTGTGACCGCTCCAGCCGACCATGCCCAGATACCAGGGCGGCGCGTTGGCCATCTCGGTCGGCGCCTGGTAGCCGATGACCTCGGCGACGCAGACGCGCGGCACCAGGAGCCGCTCGCCCGCGAGCGGCACCAGCAGGCTGTAGATCTCCTCGCGCAGCTCAGACATTCGGCCCGACCCGCGCCAGGTTGGCGCGCCGGTTGACCAGCGGTTCAATGGCGTCGAGCAGCTGATTCTCCTGGTACGGCTTGCCCAGGTAATCGTCCACCCCGAGCTCGATGGCACGCGCGCGATGCTTCTCGCTGACGCGCGAGGTGATCATGACGATGGGGATGTGCTTGAGCCGCGGATCGTTGCGCACGTGCGCGGCGAGCTCGTACCCGTCCATGCGCGGCATCTCGATGTCGAGCAGGATGATGTCCGGCATGTTCTCCTGCAGCAGTGAGACCGCATCGACTCCGTCCTTGGCGGTCAACACGCGCATTCCATTGCGCTCGAGCAGCCGCTGGGTCACGCGGCGCACGGTGATCGAGTCGTCGACGACCAGCGCGAAGGTGCGCCGGTCGCGCTGTTCGAGCGGCGTGCCGTCGCCGGGCCGCGCCCGCCACTCCGAGCGCACCAGCGAACCCATGTCCAGGATGACCACGATCCGGCCGTCGCCCAGGATGGTGGCGCCGGCAATGCCCCGGATGCCCGAAATCTGCGGGCCCAGGGACTTGACGACGATCTCGCGGCTGCCCACCAGTTCGTCCGCGACCAGCGCGGTCGAATGCTCGCCGGCCCGCACCAGGACCACGGACATGGAGACGTCGTTCTCGGGCAGGCCCGTCGGACCCAGTCCGACGAAGGAGCCGAGGTGCTGGAAGCGATATTTCTGCCCGCCGTACTCGAACGGCGGAGCATCCTTGGCCAGCTGCTTCGCGACGATGTTGCGCGGCAGCCGCACGACGCCCTCGACCGTGGCGAGCGGCAGGGCGTACACCTCGTCCGCGACGCGCACGATCAGCGCCTGGCTGATGGCCAGCGTGAACGGCAGGCGGATGGTGAAACGCGATCCCTGGCCCTGGGTCGATTCGATGAACAGGCCGCCCCCGAGCTTCTTGACCTCGGTCGCCACGACGTCCATGCCGACGCCGCGACCGGCCGCCTGCGTCACGTGGCCGGCGGTGCTGAAGCCGGGCTCGAGGATGAGCTGCATCGCCTCCTCGTCGGTGAGCCGCGCCTGCCGGTCGGCCAGCCCCAGGGCGACCGCCTTCTCACGGATCAACCGCAGGTCGATGCCGCCGCCGTCGTCCGCGACCACGATGACCACCTCGGCGCCGTCGCGCTCCAGGCTGACCGTGATCCGGCCGACCTCGGGCTTGCCGGCCGCGGCGCGCCCTTCCGGGCTCTCGATGCCGTGGACCACGGCGTTGCGCAGCAGGTGCTCGAGCGGCGGCACCATGCGTTCGAGC
>JAJXZV010000050.1 GCA_021779875.1 Pseudomonadota bacterium | reverse complement strand
CGACAGCGGTACGGAGAGAAACAGCCCGAGCAGCGCCGGCGACAGCCAGGCGAGCAGGGGGGGCGAGAGGAAATAGGCGATCACGGCCATGATGCAGCTCATGATCATGTGCCGCCGATGATAGCGCCAGGCGTCGAGCCACGACGTGCCGCCGTCGTCGCGCCGCTGCGGCTTCCAGCCCGAATCGCGCCCCATGAACACCTCGAACACATGGCGGCTCTGGATCATCATGAGCACGGGGGCGTACAGGGCCGAGAGCACGACCTCGAGCAGGAAGCTCGCGGCGACGCCTACGAGGCCGCCGCTGCCGCGGCGGATCCGCCCTGACAGCAGCGCACGCAGCAGTCCGAGCAGCTTCGGCACCATCAGCACCACCATGCTGAACCAGAACAGCGCCATCATGAGGTGCACGTCGAACCGGGGCCAGGTGGGGAACAGCTGGAAGTCGTGGCTGAAGTACTCGGGCCGGATCAGGTGGGACTGCACCGCGAGCGCGAAGCCGATGCCGAGCATGACCAGCCAGAGCGGCGAGGACAGGTAGCTCATGATGCCGATCCCGAGGTGCATGCGGCTGGTGAAACTGAGGCCGGAGGTGCCCAGCACCTTCAAATGCTGCAGATTGCCCTGAGCCCAGCGTCGATCGCGCACCGCCACGTCGATCAGGGACGGCGGCGACTCCTCCCAGGAACCGCCATAGTCGGTGTCCATGCGCACCTTCCATCCGCGCCGGCGCATCAGGGCCGCCTCGACGAAGTCGTGCGACAGGATGTGGCCGCCGAAGGGCTTGCGCCCCGGCAGGTGGGGCAGTCCGCAGCTCTCGGCGAAGGCCTCGACCCGGATGATGGCGTTGTGTCCCCAGTAATTGCCGCTGTCGCCGGACCAGGCGGCGAGTCCGCGGGTGATCACGGGCCCGTACACGCAGGCCGCGAATTGCTGCAGGCGGCCGAACAGGGTGCGCGCCCCGATCAGCTGCGGCGCCGTCTGCAATATGCCGAGCGCCGGATCCGCGTGCATGGTCCCCACCATGCGCTCGAGGGTCGGCGCGTCGATCAGGCTGTCGGCGTCGAGCACGATCATGTGCCCGTAGCGCGCCCCCCAGCGCGTCACGAAGTCCTCCAGATTGCCCGACTTGCGGGCGACGTTGCGCCACCGGCGCCGATACCAGACCGGCATGACGCCGGCGAGCGCGCGGCGCAGCCGGTCGACCGCGGCCGTCTCGCGTATCCAGGCGTCCGCGTTGGTCGAATCGGACAACAGCACGATCTCGAACAGGCGGTGCGCGCCGCCGGCCGCCAGCGCCTCGGCCATCGCCTGCAGCGCGGTCGTCGTGCGCAGCGGGTCCTCGTTGTAGATCGGCATGACCAGGGCGGTGATCGGCACGTCCTCGGTGCCGGCAAGGCGCCGCGGCATCCGGTCGCGGCGCTTGGAGGCGCCCGCGATCACCGAGCCGGCCGCGAACGCGATCCAGGCCAGCGATATCCCGAAGAAGAAGATCATCAGACCCTGCAGCAGGGTCATGCTCGTGAACCGCACCACCTGCAGCATCTGGTAGACGCCGTAGACGGTCACGCCGAGCGTGACGGTGGCGAGGATGTAGCGAGCGAACAGCACGGCGGCCGTGATCCGCGGCCCGGAGCGCCGCGACGGCGTCTCCGAGAGATCCTGCGCGGGCATGCCGAGCGGCGCCTCGGGCGGCATCGCGCCCGCGGTTCGCTCCGAAGCGGCGTGTGCGACGGAGTTCACGCGGCGGTCCAGCGATACAACCACGTCTCGGTGACCGGACGGTCGCCGCGCAGCACTCGCAGCCGCAGTTCGATCAGGTCGGCGTCGTTCGGGTCGATCTCGAAGCTCGCCCGCAAGCCGTGCATCTCGCCGTTCGAGACCAGCGCGGCGTTCGAGATCCTGCCGGCCGAGGCGGACAGGTCGAGGCGCAGGCCGTCGGTCTTCTCGCCGGCGCCCACGATGTCCAGGATGAACACCCGCCGCCTGCCGTCGAGGCTGGCGCCCGAGCGCGTCGCCGCGACCTTGCCCATGTCCTTGGGCAAGGCCGGCTCGGCGCACCAGTCGATGCGATAGGCGAAGTGCGCGGCGTGGCCCGGCGCGAGCACCTGCGCGGGCCGCCAGAACGCGACGATGTTGTCGTTGGTCTCGCGCCCCGAAGGGATCTCCACCAATTCGAGAGCTCCGCGGCCCCAGTCGCCCAGCGGCTCCACCCAGGCGCTGGGCCGCCGCTCGTAGTGGTTCTCGAAGTCCTGGTAATCGGCCTGCTCGCGCGAGCGCTGCACCAGCCCGAATCCCTTCGGCGCCTGCGTGGTGAAGGTCGACACCTGCAGCTTCGAGGGATTGGCGAGCTGGCGGAATATGTGCTCATCGGCGGCCGACGTGATCTGCAGTCCGTCCGAGTCGTGCACTTCCGGGCGGTAGTCGTCGAGGCGGCCGCGGTTGGTCTCGTCGAAAAGGAACATCGACGTGAGCGGCGCGATGCCGACGACGTGCATGTCCGCGCGCGGGAACAGCGTCATGTCGACGGCGGTGTGGGTCTGCTCGCCGGGCTCCACCGTGAAGCGGTACGCGCCGGTGGTCGATTCGCTCTCCAGGAGGGCGTAGATGACGATGGATTTGGCGCGCGGCGCCGGCCGTTCGATCCAGAAGTGCGTGAATGCCGGGAACTCCTCGCCCATGGGCTCGGCGGTGTTGATGGCCAGCCCGCGCGCGGACAATCCGTACAGCATGTGTCGCGCCACCGCGCGGAAATAGCTCGCCCCCTGGAACACCAGGAACTCGTCCCAGACGTTCCTCTGGTTGATCTGATTGAGCACGCGGAATCCGGACAGCGGCAGGGAGAGCCGGGCCGGCGGCGCGGCGGTGGTCTGCAGGTCGAACATCGCCGGGGTGGCGACGAGATTGCGCGCGACGCCGTCCTCGACCGTCGACACCGTCACGGGCGCCGTCTGATTGCCCTGAGCCGCGCGCAGCAATTCGAGGCGAAAGGGCAGCTTGTCGGCGATCCAAATGCCGGCACTCGGGTTGAAGCGTATGTTGCGGTACTGCTCCGGACTCAGCTTGTCGAACATCGACGGCGGGGCACCGCGCTGCGGTGCATAGGGCAGGCCCGCGCGGTGCTGCGCCTCGGCGATCAGGGTGTCGTAGCTGAAGGGATAGCCCGGCGGTTTCGGGGCCGCCACCGGCGGAGGCGGCGCGGGCTTCTTCGCCGCGTGGGCACCCGCCGAGAGCGCGGCGAGCGTCAGGACGGCGAAGCAATGGCGCACGGAAACCGGCAAGTAGGTCGCTCCAATCATGTCCAATCAGGGTGCCCGACGTCCGCACTGGCGAGACCTGCCGACAGCCGGCCTACCATGATGAAAGCGGCCGGTCCTGTCAACGGCAAATCGGGCCACGGTGTGCGCTACACTCGGGCGCATGGCCGCAGAATTCCCGGCGCCCGCCCGCGAGCCGCAGAGCGCCGCCACCGTGCTCATGGTGCGGCCGGCGCGGTTCGCCTTCAATCCGCAGACCGCCGGCAGCAACGCGTTCCAGCGGCCCGCGGCGCGCGGCGGGTCCGATGCCTCGGTGAGCGAGCGGGCATTGCGCGAGTTCGACGCCGTCGCCGCTGCGCTGGCCGGCGCCGGAGTGCGGGTGATCGTCGCGGCGGACGATGAGCGGCCGGCGAAGCCCGACGCGGTGTTCCCCAACAACTGGGTCAGCTTCCATCACGACGGCACCGTCGTGCTGTACCCCATGATGGCGCCGAACCGCCGCGCCGAGCGGCGCGAGGAGATCATCCGGCAGGTGGCGGCGGAGGGTCGCGTGCATGTCGCCCGGACGGTGGATCTCACCGCGCACGAGGGCGAGGGCCGGTACCTCGAGGGCACGGGCAGCCTGGTGCTCGACCGGACGCACCGCGTGGCCTATGCGGCGCTGTCCGCCCGCACGGATCTCGATCCGCTGGGCGACTTCAGCCAGCAATTGGACTACGAACTGGTGACCTTCGACACCCGCGATCCGGGCGGCGGCGCCGTCTACCACACCAATGTGCTGATGGCGGTCGGCGAGCGGTTCGCGGTGCTCTGCGGCGAGGCGATCGTCTCTGGTGCCCATCGGGCGGCGGTCGAGGAGAAACTCGCCGCGACGGGACACGAGGTGATCGGGCTCACGACGTCCCAGATGGCCTGCTTCGCCGGCAACCTGCTCGAGCTGGAGGGATCCCAGGGCAAGATCCTCGCCCTGTCGACGACCGCCTGGGAAAGCCTGTCCGCGCCACAGCGGCGCGCGCTCGAGTCGCACGCCCGGGTGCTGCCGCTCGCCATCCCGGTCATCGAGCGGCACGGGGGCGGCAGCGTGCGCTGCATGCTCGCCGAGGTGCATCTGCCGGCATCCTGATCCGGACCCGGTGGCATAATCGGGCCATGATCGAACTCGGCATCAAGGTCCTGGGCGCCTACCTGCTCGGCACGCTGCTCGGCAGCCTGGTGCTGGGGCGCCTGCGCGGCGTCGACATCCGCAGGCTGGGCAGCGGCAACGCGGGCGCGACCAATGCCCTGCGGACCCAGGGCAAGTGGTTCGGCGCGGCGGTGCTCGCGATCGACGTGCTGAAGGGCGTCGCCGCCGTCGCCTGGCTGCCGGGCGTCGCGCTGCCCGGGATCCCGCCGGACCCCGAAGTGGCCCGGGAGTGGCTGCGCCTCGCCTGCGCCGGTGCCGTGATCCTCGGCCACGTCTATCCGGTGTGGTTCGGATTCCGCGGCGGCAAGGGCGTGGCCACGGTGGTCGGGGTGATCGGCGCGGTCGATGCGCGGCTGCTCCTGCCGCTGCTCGCCACCTGGCTCGTCGTGCTCCTGCTGAGCGGCTACGTGGGGCTCGCGAGCATGCTTGCGGGCGCGAGTCTCGCGGTGAGCGTGGCCCTGCGGCGACCGCTCGACCTGCCGCTGCTGTGTTTTTGCGGCGGGGTGGCGGCGTTCGTGGTCTACACCCATCGCGGCAACATCGCGCTCATGCGGCGCGGCGAGGAGCATCGCGTGAGGCGCTTATGGCTGTTCCGATCGCGCGCGGCGTAGGTCCGCCGCCGCTGCTCGCGCTGCTCGCCGACGGCGCGGTGCACTCCGGCGAGCGCCTGGCGGCCGATCTGAACCTGAGCCGTGCGGCGGTCTGGAAGGCCGTCGGCCGGCTGCGCTCGCTCGGGATCGACGTGCAGTCCCTGCCGCGGCGCGGCTACCGGCTGGCGCAGCCGGTCGAATTGCTCGATGCGCAGCGGATCATCGGCGCGCTGGCGTCCGAGCACGCGGCGCGCATCGAGTCGCTGGAGCTGCCGTTCGAGATCGATTCGACCAATTCACGGCTGGCGGCGGCCGTGCCGCCCCCGTTCGGGCGCCTGCGGGTGTGTCTCGGGGAATTGCAGACCGCGGGCCGCGGACGCCGCGGGCGAAGCTGGCTGGCGCCCTTCGGCAGCGGCGTGGCGATGTCGCTGGGCTGGTCGGTGAGCGAGGCGGCGCGTGTCGGGCCTTCCCTGAGCCTGGGGGTCGGCGTCGCGGTGGCGGGCGCCCTCGAGCGCTGCGGAGCCGGCGGCATCCGCCTCAAGTGGCCGAACGACATATGGCACGAGGACCGCAAGATCGGTGGAATCCTGGTCGAACTCAAGGCGGAGGCGGGCGGACCGGCTTACGTGGTCATCGGCATCGGCATCAACGTGCGGTTGACGGACTCGGCACGGCGGCAGATCGCGGCCACCGGAACGGTCGCGGGCGCCGTGGCCGACGCCTGCCGCGAGCCTCCGTCGCGCAACGCCGTCGCCGCGGCGGTGCTCGGGGAGGTCGTGCGGATGCTCGACACCTACGAGCGCGAGGGCTTCCCGGCGCTCGCGCGGCGCTGGAGCGGCCTCGATGCGCTCGCGGGCCGGGCCGCGTCCCTGCAGATCGGCGCCGAGGTGTTCGCCGGCATCGCACGCGGGGTCGACACGGATGGTGCGCTGTTGCTGGAGGGCGCGGGCGGCACGCGCCGGTTCGTCTCCGGGGAGGCGAGCCTGCGGCTCGCCGCGGGTGTCGCTTGACGGTATCGAAGGTGGCGGTGGCCCTGCTGGCCCTCGGCAACGTGGCTTTCTATTTGTGGGCGCACGGTCCGGGGGCGGTGCCGACCGCCGACGCCCCGGCCCCTGCGCCGGCGAGCCTGAAGCTCGTCTCGGAGGCCGGCGGCGGCGTCACGGCCGCACCCGAGGTTCCCCGGGCCGCTCCGATCGCGGCGGGCGCGCAGAGCGCGGCCGAGCGGACCGATGCCGCGGCGGCGCCTGGGATCGGCGATGCGCCGGCGCCGTTGCTCACCGCGGTGAAGCGCTGCATCAGCGTCGGCCCGTTTCGCGACGTGGCGGAGGCGGCGCACGCGGCCAACACGCTGCGCGCCGGCGGTTACGATCCCCGCCAGCGGGTCGCGGAGGGCGAGATCTGGGCGGGCGTGTGGGTCTATCTGGCGGTCCCCGCGACGCGGGCCGGCGAGGAGCAGATGCTGGCCAAGCTCAAAGGGGGCGGGATCGACGATGCGTTGGAAATGCCCGGCCCGAACGATGCGCCGGTATATTCTCTGGGGCTGTACAGCGAGCCGCAGCGTGCGCAGGCGCGCGTTGCCCAGGCGCAGGCGCTCGGCTTCGCCCCGGCACTGGCTGATCGCAAGCGCACCGGCAACGTCTACTGGATCGACATCGACTTGAAACCCACCGACGCCATGATCGACCCCTCCGACCTGCGCGGCGAATCCGGCCGCATCATGCGATTGGAAGTGAAGGGGTGTCCCCCCGCGGATCCGCCGACGTGAGCGTGGCGCGCTGGCGGTGGCTGATCCTGAGGGCCTTCGGGGGACTGGTCGGATACGGCTTCGTTGCGGCGTTTCTCGCCCTCATCGGCCTGCAGACCTATCGCTGGTTCCGCCAGGGGCAATGGACCCACATCGGCATGGGCGACGGCCTGCACGGCGTGCTGGTGACCTGCTGCGTGAAGGACGGTGACACGGGCCGCCTCGCGGCGCTGGCGCATTGGATCGAGGCGCCCGTCGACTGGTTGGGGCTGCACCGGGTTCTGGAAGTCATGCCCGCCTCGCTCGCGCTGTTCGTGCTGAGCGTGGTCGGCAACTGGCTGTTCATCTACGGGTCCGACCGGCTCGTTCGCGACGACCAGGACGATTGAGCGGCGGGCGGGTTCACCGGGCCAGCCGCTTGCGCAGCTCCTGCAATTCCCGCCGGCGCCGAGGCGTGGATCTCGGAAACTCGAGCTTCAGGCTCTCGAGCGTGTCGAGTACGATGCGCGACACGATGAGCCGGGCATTGGGCTTGTCGTCGGCCGGCACGACGTACCAGGGCGCGTGGCGGGTGCTGGTCGCGGCGAGGCACTTCTGGTAGGCCTTCATGTAGTGCCGCCAGTATTTGCGCTCCTCCACGTCGGCGGCGCTGAACTTCCAGTTCTTCTCGGGCTTGTCGATGCGGTCGAGAAAGCGCCTGCGCTGCTCGTCCTTCGACAGGTGCAGGAAGAATTTCACGATGCGGGTGCCGTTCAGACTCAGGTGCCTCTCGAGCTCGGTGATCGACCGGTAGCGGTCGCGCCAGACGTTCCGGTCGTCGCCGCGCCGGCCGGGCACGCCCTCGCTGCGCAGGATCTCGGGATGCACCCGCACGATCAGCACCTCCTCGTAGTAGGAGCGGTTGAATATGCCGATGCGTCCGCGCTCCGGCAGGTCGCGCGTGGTGCGCCAAAGGAAATCGTGGCGCAGTTCATCGGCGCTCGGGTGCTTGTAGCTGAACACCTGACAGCCCTGCGGATTGACGCCGGACATCACGTGCGCGATGACGCCGTCCTTGCCGGCGGCGTCCATCGCCTGGAAGATCAGCAGCACCGCATGGCTGTTGGCCGCGTACAGGAGCTCCTGCTGGGCGCTCATCCCGGCGATGTGATGGTGCAGAATGTCCTGGTATTGGGCCTCGCCGCGATAGATCGGCCCGACCCGGGTCGGCCACTTCGCCAGATCGACGTTCGCGCCGGGCGGCACGCGAAATCGCTCGGTATCGAGTTTCATCGGGTTCGGCCCAAAGACACCTCGGTCGCAACAGGGTAACATGGCGCGCCTCGGCCGGCGGCAACGCGGCCCATTGCGCACGATTGACCCATGATCAAAACGACGTACATCCGGGGCGTTCGCGCCGCATTGCTGATCGCGACGGCGTTCGCGGGCACCCCTGGCGCGACCGCGGCGCAGGCGCCCGAGCACCACGTGGGCAAGATGATCTGGGCCGATCTCGTGACCCCGGATCTGGCCGCGGCGGAGCGCTTCTACGGCGAGTTGTTCGGCTGGCGATTCGACGAGCCGGCGGCCGGCAAGGCGTCGTACGCGGTCGGCCGGCTGGACGGCCGGCCGGTGTGCGGGATCCTGCAGCGCGCCGTGCCGCCCGGTGAGCATCGCCAGCCGGCGTGGCTGCCGTTCTTCGCGGTGCGCAGCGTCGATAAGGCATGGGCGAGCGCCTTGAAGGCCGGCGCTTCCCGATTGGCGGCGCCCAAGACCTACAAGTCCCGGGGCCGGCAGGCGGTGTTGGGCGATCCCCAGGGGGCGCCGTTCGGCGTGCTCGCCGCACGCGCCGGCGATCCCCCCGACGTGCTGGCGGAGCCCGGGGAGTGGATCTGGGCCTCGCTGCTGACCAGCGACCCGGCCCTCGCGGCCGGCTTCTACCAATCGCTGTTCGACTACGAAGTCTTCGACCTGCCGAACCGCTCGCCCGCGGATGCGGCGAGTTCCGGCGCGGATGGCGTGCAGCATCTGATTCTGTCGAGCGGCGAGTACGCACGGGCGAGCATCAACGGCATGCCGGCCGACGGCGCGCTCCGTCACCCCCACTGGATCGAATTCGTCCGCGTGGCCGACGTGCAGGCCGCCGTGGACCATGCGCGCGCACTCGGGGGAATGATGCTGGTGGCACCGCACGTGGACCGCCACGGCGGCCGGGTGGCGGTGGTGGCGGATCCGTTCGGCGCGCCCGTCGGACTGATGGAATGGGCCGCTGCGGATGGCTCGACGGAGGCGAAATGACCCGTAGGATTGCCGCGGGCACCGCGGTGTTGTTGCTCGTGATCGGTCTCGCCGCGTGCGCCGTCGACGGAATGGACTTCGACGAGGGCCTCGGCTACGACGGCGGGCTCGGCGTCGATATCGGCGAGGACTTCGGCTACCCCGGCGGCTATTTCGAGCCCTTCGGCGGCGTCTACGGCGGGTGGGGCGGGGGCTACATGGTGGGTCCGCCCGCCTGGGGCGGCGGCGAGCGCGGTGGTTGGGGCGGCGGCGAGCGCGGTGGTTGGGGCGGCGGCGAGCGCGGTGGTTGGGGCGGCGGCG
>JAJXZV010000256.1 GCA_021779875.1 Pseudomonadota bacterium | reverse complement strand
GCCCGCCGTGCAAGGCCTGCCCGCGGCTCTCGCGTCGCCGGCGCCCGGCCCGGCGGTCGATGACCAGACGCCGTTCGCGTTCGGGGATTTCACCTGGCTGAACGGCAGCCCGCGCAATCATCAGCCGGCGTTCGACACCAAGTTCTTCACCCCGGACATCCGGGTGGACGTGAATTACATCCAAAGCCTCAATCATCCACAGGACCACACCATCGTCGGTTCGACCGAGGAATTTCGCTCCGGTGAATTTCAAGTCGAGCAGATCAGCCTCGGCGGCGATTTTCATTACGACAACGTGAGGGCCCGCATCCTGACCATGTTCGGCAATTTCGCCACCACCACGCCGCGCAACGACGCGAGCTCGGCCGTCGGCCAGTGGGATCTGCCGAACGCATATCGCTACGTATCGGAGGCGAACGCGGGCTATCACTGGGACGTGAACCACGGGCTCAACGTCGACGCGGGCATCTTCGTCTCCTATATCGGGCTGTTCAGCTATTACAACTTCGATAATTGGACCTATCAGCCCTCGTACGTGTCGTCGAACACGCCGTGGTTCTTCAATGGACTGCGCGTGCAATGGTTTCCCACCAATACCCTCAAGATCGAGCCCTGGCTGATCAACGGGTGGCAGTCCTATGGGAAGTTCAACTCCCACCCTGGGATCGGCGGGCAGATCCTGTGGATGCCGCAGGAATACCTGAAACTCGTGTTCAACAACTACGGCGTGGGGCAGGACAACCTCGCGATCACATCGGGCAATCCGCTCGTGCGCACGACTCGCGTCCACACCGACGACAGCATCGAATTGCGCTACTACAACGCCCCGGGCGCCAAGGGGCTGTCCAAGGCCGCGTTCTCGTTCACCGTGGACGCGGGCTGCCAATACGGCGGCGGAATCCGCTGCACCGGCGGTCCCGAGCAGAGCGCCTTCTTCGGCATGATGCTGTACGACCGCTATTGGTTCGACAACGACCGTTACGCCATCACGGTCGGCGGCGGCATGATGAGCAATCCCGGCCGCTATCTGACGCTGCTGCCGCCGATCAACGGGGCGACCGCGGCCTCCGGCACGCCCTACTTCACGGAGAATCCCGGCCAGTCGGCCAACATGTGGGATACGACCCTGAACTTTCAGTACATGCCCAAGGACTGGATCACCTGGTGGGCGGAGATCGGCTATCGGCACTCGAACGTGCCGTACTTCGCGGGCCCCGGCGGCGTCACGCCGCCGGGCGGCAACAACGGCTCGCCGCAGTACTATGCGTGCAATTCGGGCGCCTCGGCCGGCACGGCGGACCCCGCATCGGCGGCCGGCGCCTGCGCCGGTCAAGGCGGCGTCTGGAACCCCGACCTGAGCACCCACCAGACCGTGATCGGCGGCGGCATTCTGGTCAAGTTCTAGGGCGCCCGCGCCTCAACTCTCCAGCGCGCTGATCACGGTCGTGCCCGCGAGGGTGATCGCCAGGAACGCGGCGTAGGCGGTCGCGATCACCAGATATTTCAGTAAGGTGAGCGTGCGGCCCTGGCCGTAGTAGCGCCTCATGGCCGCATACGGATACCAGGCGAGGTAGCCGAGCGAGACCGCGACCCCGAGGTCTGCGACCGTGTCGAGCGTCGGCCAGAGCCGCCCGAGCCACTCGAGCGGCTTCAGCAGCAGAAAGACCAGGTACACGGCCGAGTGGTTGTGCAGCAGAAACACCAGGTGCTCGACGTAGAAGCGGCGCGGCCGCCAATAGAGCAGCAGCATGACGGCGGCCATCAGCGGCAGGAAGATGAACATCATCTTCGGCACGTTGCGGACGAGCGTCCGGGGCAGCTCCCGCCAATGGTCCGCATTGTTGCGTTCGCAGGCCGTGCGCAGGGCCCCCTCGAGACCCCGGGAGGCGCCGCCGAACTGGTCGCAGGGCACGCCCTGGCTCGGGTCCCAGTGATAGTCCTCGGCCGCTGAGCGACTCCCGGCGCCCGCCGTGGCCGGCGAGGGGCCGGCGGCGCTGCGGCCTTCCTTCAGGCCCGCGGTCGAGAGGCCGAGCCCGAAGAACAGCACGCTCAGCACGAGATACAGCCGCACCGGCGGCAAGTAGCGTGCCCGGCGCTCCTCGAAGTAGTCGCGCGTCAGGCGCCCCGGTTCGCGCAGCAGCAGCCACAGCGTGTGCCACAGGCGGCCGTCGACGTGGGTGACGTCGTGCCAGGCATCGTGCAGGACCGCGCCCAGGCCGCGGGCGCTCGAGTGGGCGTGCTGCCCGCATTTGGCGCAGTACGGGCCCGTGAGCACCGCGCCGCAGTTGCCGCAGGTTGAATGGGATCCTTGCACGTCGCCTCCAGATGCCGATCGACCGCATCCTACAGTCCCTCGCGAGGTGTCACCAATCTGCAATCAGCCGCTTCTAATCTTTCAGCCCCGGCCGGCACGCCCGTGCGTGAAACACCGGCACATAAGAGCCATCAGGGAGAAAATTTTGAACGGCAACCAGAAGCTGACCTATGCCATCCTGGCCGCGCTCGGTGCGCACTGCGCGTCCTCCTACGCCGCCACAGAGGCCGACGCAACGGCCCCCTCCGCGGGCATCGAGGAAATCGTCGTCACCGCGCAGCGCCGGGAAGAGTCTCTGCAGAACGTGCCGATCACGATCCAGGCCATCACCGGCGAACAATTGAAGCAGCTCAGCGTCACGACCTTCGAGGACGTGATCAAGTACCTGCCGAACGTCACCTTCGCCCAGAACGGCCCCGGCCAGGGCAACATCTTCATGCGCGGCCTGAGCGCCGGTTTCGCCGGCAACCAATCGAGCGCCACCATCGCGCAGTTCCCGAACGTCGCCACCTACCTCGACGACCAGTCGATGCAGTTCCCGGCGCGCAACCTCGACGTCTACATGGTCGACATGGAGCGCATCGAAGTGCTCGAGGGTCCTCAGGGGACCCTGTTCGGCGGCGGCGCCGAGGCCGGCGCCATCCGCTACATCACCAACAAGCCCAAGCTGAACGTGACCGAGGGCTACGCCGAGGCGAGCTACGGCACCACGGCGCACGGCGACCCGAACAGCAGCGCCAACGCGACCATCAACCTGCCGCTCATCGAGGACAAGCTCTCGGTCCGCGCCGTGATCTACGACGACCATCGCGGCGGCTACATCGACAACGTGCCGAGCACCTTCACGCGCCAGAACAGCGACCTCGGCAACTTCTATCAGGGGATCAAGCCGACCAACGGCCTGTGCCCCAACGGCAAGCCGACCACGACGGGCTACTGCGCGGTCCCCGGCAGCCAGGTGGCGAACAACAACGCCATCGCGCAGCGTGCCTCCAACCCGGTCGACTACAGCGGCATCCGCGCCTCCGCGCTCTACCAGATCAACGACGACTGGAACGTCCTCATCGCGCAGACCTATCAGAACATGGACGCCAACGGCATGTTCGTCCAGTACCCCACCGGCTCCGACGGCCAGTCGCTCGGACCCTGGCAGGTCACCGCGTTCACGCCGTCCTACACCAAGGACGACTTCGAGAACACCGCGTGGACGGTCAACGGCAAGATCGGCGACCTGAAGGCCGTGTACACCGGCGGCTATCTGGTTCGGCACATCACCGAGTCGATGGACTACACCAACTACGCCCGCAGCGCCGGCGGACAGTATTACTCCTGCACGGGCGGCCCCGCCTCGGCGGGCGCGCTCGGTGCGGGCACGACGCCGGTGTGCTATTCGCCGGTCAGTTCGTGGCTGGACAACGTGCGCAACACCCACCAGAGCCACGAATTCCGATTGAGCACCGCGGACGACCAGCGCGTGCGCGGCATCTTCGGCGCGTACTGGGAGGATTTCCAGGTCCAGGACGTGATGAACTTCCTCTACAAGACCATCCCCTCGTGCACCTCGGCGAATCTGTCGACCGCGCTGGCCGGCGGCGCGCCCTGCGTCGCGAACGTGGCCACGGCGCCGGGCTCCACCGCGACCGACCCCGGCGTGCGCAACGACAACACCGCCTTCGGCGAGGACGCGCAGCGCGGCTACAAGCAGACCGCGCTGTTCACGTCGATGGACTACGACCTGATCCCGAAGGTGCTGACCTTCACGGCCGGAACCCGCTGGTACCGCTACTCGGAATTCGAAACCGGATCGGTGTACGCGACCGGCTCGGGCTGCGTGAACGTTCCGAACGGACAATGCGCCGGCGGCCAGACCAACATCAACGCGGAGAATCTGAACGCCACCTACTCGGGTTTCCGCAGCCGCGCCAACCTCACCTGGCACGTCACGCCGGACACGATGGTCTATTACACCTTCTCGCAAGGCTTCCGCCCCGGCGCCTTCAACCGCTCCCAGCGCAACAAGGCCAGCATCCTGGATTCGGCCGGCAACGTGGTCTCCCAATACCGGACGCCGAGCGGCTACGCGCCCGACTCGCTCACCAACAATGAAATCGGCCTGAAGACCGAGTTCCTGGATCACCGCGTTCAGCTGAACGCGTCCGCCTACCACATGGATTGGAACAACGTGCAGATGTTGTTCTTCAACCCGGTGGCCCTGGGCAACACCACCTTCGGCGTGAACGGCGCCAACTACACCGTCGACGGCCTGGAGCTGCAGCTCACGGCCCGGGTGACCGACGGCCTGACCTTGATGGGCTCGGGCTCGTGGAATCGCGCCAAGCAGACGAGTTCGCCGTGCCTGCTGTCGAACCAGCCGGCGAGTCCCACCCTCGGCCAATGCATCACGCAGACCTATTCGGCCGGCGCCGGGGGGAATATTCCCTTCCAGAACCCATTCGGGGCGATCGGCACGGTGCCCGCGTTCTCGCCCTCCTCGGAATTCAATCTGCGCGCCCGCTACGATTGGACCCTGTCGCGATACAAGGCGTTCGCGATGGTGGGCGCGAACCACGTTGGCACGATGTTCAATCAACCGGCGACCTACCAGGACGGCAATACGGTGGCGATTCCGACGACGACCTACCTGCGCTACGAGCAGCCGGGCTACACCACCTATGACGCGTCCATCGGGGTCACCAAGGACAACTGGACCGCGCAGCTCTTCGGCCAGAACCTGTCGAACTCCGATGCGAGCCAGTTCACCTCCTCGGCGCAATTCATCAAATCTGAGGTGCCGCTGCGTCCCCGCGTTCTCGGCCTGACCATCGGCTACAAATTCTGAGCAGCGAGACCACCGCGATCGAGGCATCGCCCGTGGAGCGCGAGATCCACCGGATCGGCGCGCTCTACGGGAGCCGGCGGCATGCCGAGGGACTGGCCGCCGCCGCCGCCCTGGCGGTGCGGGTGCCCGAGAACCGCGACGCGCTGTACCTGGTCGCCGTCGGCCAGCGATGCACGGGGCGGATCCCCGAGGCCTTCGCGACGCTCGAGCGCCTCGAGCGGCTGCACCCGGGATTCAGCCGCATCCACCAGGAGCGCGGCCACGGCTACGTGGCGCTGCGCGATGCGCCGCGGGCCATCGACGCCTTTCTGCGGGCCGTGAACGTCAATCCCGCCCTGCCCGCGAGTTGGAGCCTGCTCGAGGGCCTGTACCGGATGCTCGGCCAGGCGGAGAACGCCTCGATGGCGGCGGCGCACGTCGCGACCCTCGAGCGCCTGCCGCCGGAGGTGGTGCGGGCCACCGCCTTGTTCTCCGACGGCGACCTCGCCGCGGCGGAGCATCTGATCCGCGGCTACCTGCTGCGCGCCGGCAATCACGTCGAGGCCATGCGCCTGCTGGCGCGCATCGGCATGGCGCGCGACGTGCTCGATGACGCCGAACTGCTGCTCGAGGCGGCGCTCGAGCTCGCGCCCGACTACCGGGCGGCGCGCCACGACTATGCGCGCGTATTGCTCGAGCGCCACAAGTATCTGCAGGCCCGCCGCGAGCTCGAGGCCCTGCTCGCGCTCGATCCCGACAACCGGGATTACCGGACCCTGTACGCCACCGCCTGCGTCGGGCTGGGGGAGCATGCGAAGGCGGTCGAGCTCTACCGGGATCTGCTCACCGACGCACCACGCGACGCCGAGCTGCACCTGTCGATCGCCCATGCGCTCAAGACCGACGGCCGGCAGGCGGAGGCCGTCGATGCGTACCGCGCAGCCGCCGCGGCCCGACCATGCTACGGCGAGGCCTATTGGAGCCTCGCGAACCTCAAGACCTACCGCTTCACCGACGAGGAGATGCAGGCCATGATCGGCGGCGAGGCGCAGCCCGACACGCCATCGGTCGATCGTCATCACCTATGCTTCGCGCTCGGCAAGGCGTACGAGGACCGCGCCGACTACGCCCGCTCATGGCGGCATTACGAGCGCGGCAACGCCCTCAAGCGTGCGCAGAGCCGCTACCGCGGCGAGATCATGGAGAACAACACGCGCCTGCAGACCGAGGTATGCACGCGCGAGTTCTTCGCCGCGCGCGCCGGCTGGGGCGCCCAGGCCCAGGACCCCATCTTCATCGTCGGCCTGCCGCGCTCCGGCTCCACCCTGCTCGAGCAGATCCTCGCCTCGCATCGGCTGGTCGAGGGCACCCAGGAACTCGCCGACATCCCGCGGATCGTGCTCGATCTGCAGGGGCGCGATCCCGACCTCGACCACCCGCGCTACCCGGGGGTGCTGCGCGAACTCGAGTCCGCGGACCTCGCGCGGCTCGGGGAGCGGTATCTTCGCGACACGCGCGTCTACCGCACCGGCAAGCCCTTCTTCATCGACAAGATGCCGAACAATTTCCGGCACATCGGTCTCATCCACCTGATGCTGCCGAACGCCCGGATCATCGATGCCCGGCGCGAGCCGATGGCCTGCTGCTTCGGCAACCTGAAGCAGCTGTTCGCGAACGGGCAGGAATTCAGCTACAGCATCCAGGACATCGCACGCTACTACCGCACGTATCTCGATTTGATGGCGCACTGGAAGGCCGTGCTGCCCGGACGCATCTTGACGATGCACCACGAGGACGTGGTCGAGGACCTCGAGGGGAGCGTGCGGCGCCTCCTGGAGTTCTGCGGCCTGCCCTTCGAGCCGGCCTGCGTCGCCTATCACCAGACCGAGCGCAGCGTGCGCACCGCGAGTTCCGAGCAGGTCCGCCGTCCGATCTTTCGCGACGGGCTCGACCAGTGGCGCCGCTACGAGCCGTGGCTCGGCGGCCTGCGCGGCGCGCTCGGCGACGCGGTGCATCGCTACCGGGACTGATTCGCGCCGCGGCGCCTAGGCGCCAGCGCGCTCCAGGGCCGGAACGAGCTGCGCCACCGAGTCGATCGCGAGGTCCGCGCCGGCCTCGAGCAGCGCCGCCCGGGCGGCGGCGAGCCGCGCGGCACGTTCCGCGGGCGCCAGCGCGTCGAGTTCCTGCGCCGACAGTCCGAGCGCATTGCCCGAGGCGACCCCGACCGTGAACGCGCCGGCGTTGCGGCCCTCCGCGATGCCCACCACGGCGTCGTCCACCTTGACGACCCGCGACAGCGGCCAGACGCCGAGCTCCGCACAGGCCTTGTAGATCATCAGGGGGCTGGGCCGGCCGGCCGGCGTCTCGCCCGAGCACACCAGGTGTTCCGGTGCATAGCCCTGCTCGGCGGCCCGCGCCAGCACCGGCCGCATCATCTCGCGCGTGTACCCGGTCGAGGAGGCGACCCGCAGCCCGAGGCGGCGCAGCGCCTCGAACGCCTCGCGCGCCCCGGGAATGAGCGTGGCGGCGTCGGCCGCGTGATCGTGCATCAGCGGACCGAGGCGCGTCATCAGCCTCGTCACGTCCGCCGCGTCCGCCGGCCGTCCGTGCCGCGCGCGCCAGGCCGCCGCCGTGGCCGGATCGGCGAGGAGGCCGCGCACGTGATCGATCTTCGCCATGCCCATGTCGCGCCGCGCCGTGCCGGCGTCGATGCCGAGGCCCTCGGCGGCGAAGGCCTCGATCAGTGCCTTGACCGGGGCCTCGCAGCCGAAGTCGACCATCGTTCCGGCCCAGTCGAAGATCACCAGGTCGAACCGCTCCGCGAGGCTCACGCGCCGCCTCCCGCGCTCAGCCCCGTGCTCAGCAGACTCTCGACCACCTCCTCGCCGAGCGCGAAGCCCGTCGAGGCGCCCGCACCGCAGGTGACGATCGCGACGCGCACCCGCGGATCCGGCGCCTCGATCAGCACCGCCCGATCGGCGGCCGACGCGTAGGTGCCCGTCCAGCGCTCCAGCGTGGCCGGCGGCTCGATCCCGAGCGCCGCGCGAAATTCCTCGCGGATCAGCTCGTCGACCTCCTCCAGCGAGAACGGATCGGGGGTCGCCGCGTAGTGATGGCTGTCGCCCACCACCAGGGTGCCGTCGGCGCTCTGCACGACGATGAGGTGAATGCCGTGGCGCAGGTGCGCCGGCTGCTCGGCGGCCAGGCGCGCCTTCAGCGGTGCCGCGGCCGGCAGCGCCGCATAGCCCTGGTAGCGCCCGAGCCCCAGATCGGACATGAGCGCCGCCGGCAGCCGGAAACCGGGATCGGCCAGGCGCAGCATCTGCAGCTTGCAGCGGGTTAGCGCGTGGGCGGCCAGGCGCTCCGGATACAGCACGCCGAAATCATCCCCGGGGCACACCGCGACGTGGTCCGCTCGAACCGGCCCGCGCGAGGTGCGCACGCCCCACGGCTCGACGGTCAGCGCGGTCGTGCCGCGCAGAAAGCTCACGCCGTGCGTCTCGGCGAGCCAGGCCGCCAGGCGCGGAATCGCCGTGCGCGACTCGACCCGCAGCTCCACGCGGCTCTCGAGCACCGCCACCAGATCGGGCGCGGCCATCGAGGGGCAGCGCCGCCGCGCCTCCGCGGGCTCGAGCAGCCGGCAGCCCTCCGCCATGTCGGTCGCCATGAAGGCCTCGAGCACCGCCAGCGACTCGGGGCGCCGCGCGCTCATCCACAACCCGGTGTGCACGATCGGAATGCCGGCGGCGGAGGCCACCTCGCTCCACACCTCCCGGCTGCGCCGCGCCCGCCGCCACATCGCGCCGCGCTCCTGCCCGGTGACCGTGATGAAGCCGAAATTCCGCACCGACGCGCCGTTCGCCTGCGCGTCGCGGTCGATGACCGCCACGCGCAGGCCGCGGCGCACCGCGGCGAGCGCCGTGGCGAGGCCCACGATGCCCGCGCCCACCACCGCGAGATCGAACCGGTCGGAGGGGTTCGACGAGGTCATCGACGATGCCGCGCGCCGCGCGCGCCGCCGCGTCCGAGCCGGTACAGGTGGGCGGCGCCGAGCGCGGCCACCAGGCTGATCCCCGCCAGCAGGAGGAACACGCCCGGCCAGCCGTAGGCCACGGAGATGCGCGCCACCGTGTCGCCCGCCAGAAGCGATCCCAGGTAGCCGACCCCGTCGCCCTTCTCGCGGAGCACCCGCAGCGCCGCCGGGGTCGCGGCCGTGGCCTTGAGCGCCTGCAACGCCCGGACCACATGCCCCCGGCCGTCCGGCCACCACG
>JAJXZV010000123.1 GCA_021779875.1 Pseudomonadota bacterium | reverse complement strand
CGGCCGCGAGCAGCGAGCCCCCGACCGATGTCGACGCGCGCTCGAACAACCCCGGGAATATGGGATTCTCGCGCGTACCGATCGCGAACCGCTCGCGCACCTCGATGCTCGCGACGCCGCGCTCGTCTGCCGCGCGCAGCGCGGCGATGTACTCGGGGCAATGGAACTCGGCGAGCTCGTCGGCGGTTGCGCGGGGGCTCTCGCGAAATTCCCCGGGCCCCAGCCAGTCAAGTTCGGCGCACAGCCGCATCACGGTAGCGAGACGGGGAATCGAGAGCGGATGGGCGTCGCCGAACCCGGCCGAGGTGCTCGGGGCGCTGCCGACGAATATCGCGGAACGATCCGTTCGCATCTGAGGGGAACTTGCGCGGCCCGAATGTTGGGTATACCGTATCACCGTTTTCTAATAGAAGTAAACGCTAATCACTTCGCGCGGCGGCACGATCACCGCCCGGCGGAGCGATGGGACGAACAACTAGGATTCAGCCGAGGAGTTGCGAATATGGCTGGTGAAAACGGCGGCGGGCGTCCTGCTTCCAAGAGCATGTCGATCATCGTGACGAAGGGCACGCTCGACTGGGCCTATCCCCCCTTCATCCTGGGTACCACGGCCGCGGCGATGGGTCTCGACGTGACGATGTTCTTCACGTTCTACGGGCTGCCCCTGCTCCTCAAGAATCTCGACCTGCAGCTCTCCCCGCTCGGCAATCCGGCGATGAAGATGCCGCTCGCGGGCATGCACATGGCCATGCCGAACATCGCCTCGATGATTCCCGGCGTCGACGCCGCGGCTACCACGATGATGAACAACCTGATGAAGAAGAAGGGCGTCGCGTCGATCGCGGATCTGCGTGCGCTCGCGATCGAGTCCGACATCAAGATGATCGCCTGTCAGATGACCATGGATCTGTTCGAGTACACCCTGAAGGACATGATCGACGGCCCAGTGCTCGGCGGCGCCGCCTCGTACATCGAGGTGGCGACCAAATCGGACATCAACCTGTTCATTTGATTTCCCTTCAACTCCACTAGAGGCGCCGACGAACTCGGCGAGCATGTCATGGCGGATCAAACGTTAGATGCGAAAGGACTGAACTGCCCGCTGCCGATCCTGCGGGCCAAGAAGGCGCTGCAGGCCCTGCCGCCGGGCGGAACCCTCGAGATCCTCGCCACCGATCCCGGTGCCGTGAAGGACTTCGAGGCCTTCTGCCGCACGACCGGCAACGAGCTGATGGAGTCGACCACGCAGGGCAACGTATTTCGGTTCGTGTTGAAACGCACCGGCTGACGGTGATGGCGGCGGCAGACCGCGCGCGATAAGAACAAAGAGGTCGGCTCTGCCGCCCGGTGTTCGGAGAAATCCAGAATATACGGGGGAGTGGCAATGAAGATCATCGTCCGAGCGGCCGCGAGTCTGGCGCCGCTGATGTTCGCGGGCCTCGCGCAGGCCACGAACGGCTATCTGACCGACGCGCTGGGCATCAAGAGCGAGGGGCTCGCCGGCGCCGGCAGCGCGGATCCGGAGGAGGCCATGATCATGGCCACGAACCCCGCCGGTCTCGCCTACGTCGGCGAGCGCACCGAGGCGGGACTGAATCTGTTCAGTCCGATCCGCAGTTATTCGACCTCGCCGAGCCTCGCGAACGGCAACGGCGGCGCGTTCACCATCGGACCGAATTCGATCACCAGCGGCAACAAGATCTTCCCGCTGCCCTACCTCGCAAGCGAATGGAAGCTCGACCCGCAGAACACGCTCGGCGCCTCCTTGTACGCCCGCGGCGGCATGGACACCTCGTGGAAGGGCGGCAGCGCCACTTTCGCCCCCGGACCCGGCGCCCCGGTGACCACCTTCCCGGGCACGTATGGGGACGGCACGGCCGGCGTCGACCTGATGCAGGCCTTCTTCAACCTGTCGATCGCGCACGCGAACGTCGATCACACCTTCTCGGCCGGCGCATCCGCGGTGCTCGCCGCGCAGCGCTTCAGCGCGCGCGGACTCGCGAACTTCGCGCCGTACACGGCGGTGTTCGCCGCGAGCGGCGGCACGCAGATGCCCACGGCGCTGTCGAACAACGGCTCGGCCACCGCTTTCGGCGGCGGCGCGTCGCTCGGCCTCGAATGGCATCCCGATCCGCACTTCAGCGCCGCGCTCGCGTATACCTCCCGGATCTACATGTCGAAGCTCACCAAGTACGCGGATCTGTTCGCCGGCGGCGGCAGCTTCGACATCCCCGCGAACGCCACCCTGGGCCTGACCTTCAAGCCGGTGCAACGGGTCGCCCTGAGCCTCGACGTGCAGGAGATCCTCTACAAGGACGTGGCCGCGGTCGGCGATCCCATCGCCTCCCTGTTCGGCTGCCCGACGGTGGGCGCCGGCGGCACCAACATCCAGAACTGCCTGGGCGGGAATCACGGGGCCGGGTTCGGCTGGCGCGACATGACCATCTACAAGCTCGGCATGCGATTTCAGGCGACCGATGATTGGACCGGCCGCGTGGGCGTGAGCCACGGCAACCAGCCCATCCCGGGCTCGGAGATGACCTTCAACATCCTCGCGCCCGGCGTGGTGGAGAACCACGTCGCCCTGGGATTGACCCGCCGCCACGGCGAGAACGGGGAGTTCAACGTGTCCCTGACCTATGCCGCCAACAAGACCATCAGCGGCCCGAACACGTTCGATCCCACCCAGACCATCCGGCTGGCGATGCATCAGCTCGACCTGGGCTTCGGCTACGCCTGGCTGCGCTAGGGGCCGGCCGCGGGCGACGCGGCGGCGTCCGGCTAGGTCCGGGCGCCGCCGCTCTCGAGATGGTCGGCGAGCAGCTCCACGAGGCTCGCGAGGCCGCCGCCCCACTTCCAGTGCTCCTTGCTCTCGTCCATCGTGAGCCGGCAATTGGAACACGAGGAAACCATGGTACCGGCGCCGGTCTGCTCGACCTGGTCCATCTTGATCTTGAACACCTTGTGCCGCAGGTCCGCCGCTCGCCCGATGGCCTGCACCCCGCCGCCGCCGCCGCAACACCAGTTGTAGACGCCGGTGGGCGCCATCTCGCGGAAATCCTCGGCGAAGCCCTCGAGCAGATAGCGGGCATCCTCGGTCGCGCCGCCCCGCCGCGAGATCTGACAGGGATCGTGATAGGTGATCGAGTCGGTCAGCGGCCGCAGCTTCAGCCGCCCCGCCCGCTTCAACTGGGCGAGATATTCCGAGATGTGCAGCACCGCGAACGGCAGCGCCCGCCCGAGCATGTTGGCGGCGGACCAGCGCAGCACGCCGAAGGCGTGTCCGCACTCCGGAACGATCACGGTCTTGGCGCCGACCGCCTCCGCCGCCGCGACGATCCGCTCCACCATGAGGCGGGCCACGTCGGCCTTGCCGGCGAGATATCCGAAGTTGGTGGCTTCGTATCCCTTGCTGCTCAGGGTCCAGTCGGCGCCGGCATGGTTGAGCAGCTTCGCCATGGCGACCACCGATTCCGGATACTTCATGACCTCGATGGATGAGATGGTCAGCAGGATCTCGGCCCGCGGCTTGTCGAGCGCGATGGGCACGTCGTGCTCGTCGGCGAGCCATTCCATCCGCTCGCGCAGCTTCTGCGCCGTGAGCCCGAGCGGACTGCCGTGGTCGCGCGAGCTGTCCGCGGCGGCCAGCAGGTCCTTCGGACCCAGTCCGGCCGCGACGAACGCCTGGCGGGCACCGGCGACGATCGAGGCGATGTCGATGCCCATCGGGCAGACGCTCGTGCAGCGGCCGCACATGGTGCAGGTGTCGAACAGCAGTTCCTCCCATTCCTGCAGATCCGAGGGACCGATGCGCGGCGCGAGACCCAGCCACGCCAGGGGAAACTTCTGGCGCCGATAGGCCTTGGCGATGGGCACGAGTTTGTAGGCCGGCGTGTGCTTCGGATTGCCCGACGCGGCGTAGAAGTGACAGGCCTCGGCGCACGTTCCGCAGTGCACGCAGGCTTCCAGGTAGGAAACCAGGTGCTCCTCGGTGCGCGCCAGAAAATTCCGGGCGGCCGCTTCGACGTCGACGCTGCTGTTCATGGTCTCACCTCTAGCGTACTCGCAGCTGCATGAGCTCCTCGCCCGCCGGATCCACCACGTGCACGGCGCAGGCGATGCACGGATCGAAGCTGTGGATGGTGCGCTGGATCTCCAGCGGCTGCTTCGGGTCGTACAGGGTGTGCCGGTCCATCAGCGCCGCCTCGTAGGGTCCCGGCTGGCCGTTCTGATCGCGGGGACCGGCATTCCAGGTGGACGGCACGACCGCCTGATAATTGTCGATCCGCCCGTCCTTGATCACGATCCAGTGCGCGAGCGCGCCGCGCGGCGCCTCCATGAAACCCACCCCGCGCGCGGTCCGCGGCCACGTGGCGGGATCCCATTTGGCGGGATTGTGCACCGCCAGGTCGCCGGACTTGATGTTGCCGATCAGGTGGTCGAGCCAGACGGACATCTGGTCGACCATGATCTTGCTCTCCAGGGTGCGGGCGGCGGTCCGGCCCAGCGTCGAGAACAGCGCCGTCAGCGGCAGATCGAGCTTCTTGAGCGCGTACTGCGCGAGCTCGCGGGTCGGCTCGTGCCCCTTGGCGTACAGCATCAGGACCCGCGCCAGCGGACCCACCTCCATCACGCGGCCCTTCCAGCGCGGCGACTTGAGCCACGAGTAGCTCTCCTCCACGTTCAGCTGCTCGAACGGCGGCCGCGGCCCCGTGTAGTTGAGATTCGTCTGCCCCTCGTACGGATGCAGCCCGGTGTTCTTGCCGCCCGCATAGTCGTACCAGGAATGCGACACGAATTCCTGCACCTGCGCCGGGTCGGTGAGGTCGACCGGGTGGATCGTGCTCAAATCGCGGCCGAGGATCGCACCGGCGGGCACCAGCCAGCTGGCCGGATCGTCCATGCCCTTCTCCGGGAAGTCCCCGTAGGTGAGGAAATTCCCCACCCCCTCGCCGCGCGCGAACCAGTCCTTGTAGAAGGAGGCGATCGCCAGGGTATCGGGCAGATACACCTGCTCGACGAATTCCTTCATCCGGCCGATTACGCTGCGAATCTGGCTCAAGCCCGCCATGTTGAGCGCGGTCGCCGAGGTCCCGCCGGTGCCGCCGGTGTCGATGCTGATCGGCGACGGCGCACCGCCCACGAGGAAGTTCGGGTGCGGATTCTTGCCGCCGAAGATGGTGTGGATCTGCACCACCTCGCGCTGCCAGGCGAGCGCCTCCAGGTAGTGCGCGACCGCCATCAGGTTCGCCTCGGCCGGCAGCTTGAAGCCGGGGTTTCCCCAGAAGCCGTTGGCGAAGATGCCGAGCTGTCCGGCCTCGACGAAATTCTTCAGCCGCTTCTGGGTCTCGGCGAAATACCCCGGGCTCGACTTCGGGTAGGCCGAGATCGACTGCGCGAGCTGCGAGGTCGCGGCCGGATCGGCCTTCAGCGCCGACACGACGTCCACCCAGTCGAGCGCGTGCAAATGGTAGAAATGCATCACGTGGTCGTGCACGTGCTGGGCCGCGATCATCAGATTGCGGATCAGCTGCGCGTTGGGCGGGATCCGGTAATCGAGCGCGTTCTCCACCGCCCGCACCGAGGCGATGCCGTGCACCAGCGTGCACACGCCGCAGATGCGCTGCGCGAACGCCCAGGCGTCGCGCGGATCGCGGCCGCGCAGGATGATCTCGATGCCGCGCACCATCGTGCCCGAGCTGTAGGCGCCGGTGATCGCACCGGCGGCGTCGGTCTGTGCCTCGATGCGCAGGTGTCCTTCGATGCGGGTGATGGGATCGACGACCACGCGCGCGCTCATGATTGAACTCCCCTGCGACGGTATAAGATCGCGGTCTCGCCGCGGGTCAGGAACACCAGGAAGGCGTGCATGAGCTTGCCGTACGGGAACCAGGCGAGCAGCAGGGCCACGCTCAGCAGGTGCCACGCCAGCAGCGTCTCGTAGCGGGCGCCCAGGTGGCTCTGCGCCAGCAGCCCGGTGGCGACCGGCAGCGCGGTCACGAGCCAGCTGAAGTAGTCGTTGGCCGTCGAGATCAGCCGCAGCACCGGGCTCACCACCCGTCGCGCCAGGGCCACCGTCAAGGACGCCAGGGTGATCACCGAGACCAGCGACACGAGCCCGGTCGGCAGATTGGGCCACTGCAGGCCGAACAGACCCTTGATGAACTGGATGTGCTGGGCGAGCCCGAACACCACGATGGCGAGGCCGATGTGATAGACGTGACCGTTCAGGGTCACCCACAGGTCCGAGCGCCGGAAGGGGCGCGCGGGCCACATGCGACGCACGAAGCCGCCCGCGGCCGCGGCCAGCGCCGATGGCGCCGCGGGGCGCGCCACCGAGCGGTCTCGGCTCCAGGGCAGGGCGAGCAGCGACAGCAGCCGCCAGGCGACGCCGAAGGCGAATGCGCCGAGGGCGATCTCGAGCGCCGGCCCGCGCGCGAATTCCAGCAGGCTCATGATCGGCGCTCCTGTTCCTTCGCCTCGAGGTCCCGAACCGCGCGCTCCCGGCGCTGCCGTGCTAGCAGCGCGCCGAGGCCGCCGACCGCGATTCCGGCCACCACCGCCCCGCCGACCACGGCCCCGGGATGGCTGGTGCTGCTCGACAGCGGCCGATAGAACCCGCCGTTGTCCCAGAAGTCGGGTTCCGAGCATCCGAGGCAGCCGTGCCCGGATTGAATCGGGAAGGAGACGCCGCCGTTCCACTTGAGGGTGGCGCAGGCGTTGTAGGTGACCGGCCCCTTGCAGCCGACCTCGTACAGGCACCAACCCTTGCGCGCGCCCTCGTCGTCGAAGCTCTTGGCGAACATCCCCTTGTCGTAGAACGGACGCCGGTAGCAGCGATCGTGGATGCTGTCGCCGAAGATGGACTTCGGACGGCTCAGATGGTCGAGGTCGGGGAGCTTGCCGAAGGTGATCAGGTACGCGATGGTGCCGGCCATGGCCTCGGCGATGGGCGGGCAGCCGGAGATGTTGATCACCGGCTTGTCGGTGATGATCTGCGACACCGGCACGGCTCCGGTCGGATTCGGATGCGCGTGTGGCAGGCCGCCGAAGGCCGCGCAGGTGCCCACCGAGATCACCGCCAGCGCGTGCTCCGCCGTCTCCTTCAGCACCTCGAGATTGGTCTTGCCGGCATTGGTCGAATAGACCCCGCCGTCCTTGGTGGCCACCGAGCCGTCCACCACCACGACGTACTTGCCGCGGTTCTCGCGCATCGCCGCGAGGCGGGCCGCCTCCGCCGCCGCGCCCGAGACGGCCTGCAGGGTCTCGTGGTAGTCGAGGGAGATCATGTCGAAGATCAGATCCTCGAGCGTCGGGTTGAACGAGCGCGTCAGGGACTCGGTGCAGCCGGTGCACTCCTGGAAGGACAGCCAGATCACCGACTGCCGCCGCGCCTTCGCGAGACCCTGCGCGATCGCTCGCGCCGCGAGCGGCGGCAGCGCCATCACGGTGGCGAGATAGGTGGCGTATTTCAACAGGGCCCGGCGCGAGACGCCGCGCCGCGCCAGCAGATCTGCGATGCCGTCTCGGTCATTCATGGGGGCCGCTCATTGATGTGATTGCACGCGCCGCCGACGCGGCGATGTCCGCCGGGTCGGTCACCAGGATCTGCGGCACGGGCGTGATCTCGATCCGCTCGGCGGCCAGATGCTCGCCCGCGCCGAAATGTCTGATCCACCACACGCCGCCGTAGCCGGTCTCCCAGATCTCGCTGGTTCCGGCCACGTCCAGGCGCGCGGCGACCTCGCCGCGCCCGAGGCTGCGCTCGAGCTCGCCGCGGTCCGCGGCGGTCAGCGGCAGGCTGCGCAGGTCGATCGCCGCGCTCTCGCCCCCGTTCGCGAGCGCCGACAGACGATCGGCGATCTCCCGCAGGATGCTCGCCGCCAGGGCGCTCGTCCCGCCGCTCATGGGACCCCCCATCGGTCGAGCAGCGCGCGCACCGCGCGGCAGGCGACCGGGATGGCGGCGTCCACGGCCGCGGTCGGGGTCGTGCCCCAGGCCGTCGACTGCGGCTGAACGGCCACCAGGGCGCGCCGCATCGGGGTGTTTCGGGTCAGGGCCGCGGCGACCAGCAGGTCGGCGAGCGCCACCTCGTGCACGGAGCGGCGCTTGCCGACGAGCTGCGCGTCCATGCGTTCCGCCTCGAACTCGCGCACGGTTCCGGGGGCATCGTCGAGCTGCATCGCGTCGACGACGATCAGCGCATCGATGTCGTACAGTTCGTTGAGCAACGTGAGCCCGAGCGTGCCGCCGTCGCGCACCGCGACCCGGCCGTCGCTCGCCAGCGGCTCGAGCGCCCGGACGACGTGCACGCCGATGCCGTCGTCGCTCAACAGCACGTTGCCGATGCCCATCAGCAGGGTCCGCATCGCCGATTCCTCCAGGCCGCCGCCAGCATAGACCCGCGGCGCTCTCGCGCTCATACGTAGGTTCCCGCATGTTCAACGGGACGTTCGCATCCCCACAATGGGATCGAAGCCAGGGGGAGCTCGTATGTGCCTCGGCATTCCTATGCGCATCGTGGAGATGAACGGGCTCGAGGCGCGATGCGACGCGAAAGGCATCGAGCGCACCGTCAGCCTGTTCCTGTTGCAGCACGAGCCGCTGGCCGCGGGCGATCACGTCATGGTGCACGTGGGCTACGCCATTCAGAAGATGTCGCCGGCGCAGGCCGAGGAGTCCTGGCTCCTGTACGACCAGATCCTTTCGATCCAGGGCGGCGCGCGCGATGCATGAGCTCGCGATCTGTCAGAGCCTGCTCCGCGAGGTCGAGCGCACGGCCGCCGCGCATGGCGGCCGCGAGGTGACCGCGGTCGTGGTGTCGATCGGCCCCTTGTCGGGCGTCGAGCCCGGGGCGCTCTCCCGGGCGTTCAGCGTGGCGTGCGGCGCCACGGTGGCCGGCCGGGCCGCGCTGCGGATCGAGACCGTTCCCGTCGTCGTGTGGTGCGCGGCGTGCCGGCGGGAGACGCGGACGGCGCCGAACGCGCTCATCTGCGGTCACTGCGGCGCCTGGCGGATCGAGCTCGTCAGCGGCGACGAGCTGCTGCTGAAGCAGGTGGAGTTGACCATCGAGGAGTCCGACGATGTGCACTGATTGCGGCTGCGCCGCCACGCCGACCCGGGCGCATACCGTCACCCTGCTGACCGGCATCCTGCGCGACAACGATCGCCAGGCGGCGCACAACCGGGACCACCTCGCCGCCCACGGCGTGCTCGCGATCAACCTGATGTCCTCGCCCGGCTCGGGCAAGACCAGTCTGCTCGAAGCCACCATCGACGCCATCGGCGGGCGGCTGCGGCTCGCGGTCATCGAGGGCGATCTGGAGACGGAGAACGACGCGCGGCGCATCCGGGCGAAGGGCGTTCCGGCCGTGCAGATCACCACGGGCCAAGCCTGCCACCTGGACGCGCACATGGTCCACGACGCCCTGCACGCGCTCGACCTG
>JAJXZV010000274.1 GCA_021779875.1 Pseudomonadota bacterium | reverse complement strand
GAACAGGTTGAGGAAGTCCGTCCCGCCCGCCCACTCGCGCAGCCGCGCGCGCACCAGCCGGTGATCCAGGAACAGCCCGGTGTCGAGGTAGTCGCGGAAATTGACCCAGAAACGCAGACCGCCCTCTCGCACCACGTGGCGCTCGGCCGCGCCGCTGCGCCGCTCGTACTGGCTCGCGCCCTTCTGCGGCCGGCGCACCCGCGAGTGCACCCGCTCGAGCGGCACGCCGAGCGTCTCCGGCAGCACCGCGAGCACCTCGCGGCGGCGGCGGCGCGCGCCCTCCTCGTCGACGCTCTTGGGCGCCGCATACTCCTGCACGTAGACGTGGCGCGCTTCGCTGTCGTACAGATCGATCGCGAACGCATACTCCGGCATGTCCGCGTCGTACACCCGGTAGCAGCCGACGCCCTCGCGCGCCGCCCACGGCTCCAGGCGCTTCAGGTTCTTGCCCAGGCGGTTCGCGAACATGCGGGCGCCCTGGCGGCTCGACCAGTCCGCACGCGCCGCCTCCGCGGTGCGCGGCAGCGACGGTGCGCCGAGATCGAAGCGCAGCAGCCGGCACTCGATGTTGCCGTTGAACAGCCGATGCGTGCGCTTCGCATAGATCCCGAGATGCATGGCGAGCGACGGATTGCCGGCGAGCACGGCGGCCTGCCAGCCGGCGAACCCCTCGCGCAGGACCCGGCCGAGATCGGCGTACAGCGCCGGCAGATCCGCCGCGGCGCCGATGCGCTCGCCATAGGGCGGATTGACGACCACCAGACCGGCCGGCCCCTTGGGCGGCGCGACCTCGGCGAGCGCTCGGCGCTCGACGTGCACCCAGTCGGCGACACCGGCGCGCTCGGCGTTGGCGAGGGCGATGCGCACGGCCTCGGGATCCACGTCCGACCCGAACACCGAGCGCCGCGCAGTGCGCGCGGCGCGGCGCGCCTCGGCCTCGGCGCGCAGCCGGTGCCACAGCGGCGCATCGTGGCCGCGCCAGCCGAGAAACCCGTAGTACTCGCGCTCGAGCCCGGGCGCGGCATCGGCGGCGATCAGCGCCGCCTCGCACAGGAACGTGCCCGACCCGCACATCGGATCGACCAGCGCGCCGCCCGCGTCCATGATCCGCGGCCAGCCGGCGCGCAGCAGCACGGCCGCGGCCACGTTCTCCTTGAGCGGCGCCCGGCCCGACTCGGCGCGGTAGCCGCGCCGGTGCAGGCTCTCGCCGGAGAAATCGAGGGACACCAGCGCCGTGCGGCCCTCGACGTGCAGGTGCAGCGGCACGTCGGGCCGCTCGGGCGAGATGTCGGGCCGCTCGCCGGTGCGCTCGCGCAGGCTGTCGCACACCGCGTCCTTGAGCAGCTGCGAGCCGTAGATCGTGTGCCGGATGGCCTCGTTGCCGCCGGTGCACTCGCAGGCGAGCGTCGCGCCGGGCGCCAGATGCGCGCTCCAGTCCATGCGCGCGAGACCGGCGTGCAGCTCGGCCGCGCTGCCGGCCTGCGCCGAGCCGAGGCTGAGCAGCACGCGGGTGGCGGTGCGCGACCAGAGGCAGGCGCGGTAGCCGACCTCGAGGGAGCCTTGAAAGCGCACGTCGTGGCTGCGCTCGCGGATCTCCGTGGCGCCGAGCGCCGCGAGCTCCTCGGCGAGCACCGAGGCGACACCGATCGGCGCGGTGGCCACCCAGTACAGGACGTTCTCGCTCACGCCGCACCGGTCCCGGCGCCGAGGTCGTGCCAGTCGATGTGCGGATGCGCCTCGAACCAGCGGGTGAGGATCCGATAGACGCCGGCGTCGAAAACGGCCGGCGCCTCGAGGGTGCGCAGCGCCGCGAGCTCCTCGTCCGAGCGCGCGGTGCCCAGATAGCTCCAGTGATCAAGCACGTGCAGCTCGGCACCGATCTGCGCATCGCCGCCCCAGCCCGCGGCCCGCTCGCGCAGCGCGATGCGTCCCGGGAACGGCCAGTCCTTGAGCTTCAGCGGCAGCAAGGCCATGGCGAGGCGCAGCGCGTGCCGCGCCGGCGGCTCGAGGCCGATGCACGCGCCCCGGCACCGGCCGGTCTGATGGGCGACGCACGAGCCCTCGCCGGGCTCGATTCCGACGACCTTCAGGCACAGCTGCTGCGCCCGGGCGATGTCGCAGAGCGCCTTGCGGGCATCCTTCTCGGTGTGGAACACGCCGCGGCAGTCGGCGAGCCGGGCCGGATCGAGATCGGCGAGGCACACGATCTCGACCGCGCGGCCGGCCGCCCCCGGCGCGCCCGGGCACAGTGTGTAGCCGTCCGCGCGGCCCTTGGGGCGCCGGTTGTGCGGCGGCTCGTGCCTCTTGACCCATTGGGATTCGAGCAGCCGCGCGCCCAGCTCCCCCGCGGTCTGCGTCCACTCCACCCGGCGGGTGCGGCGCGCGAGCGTGCCCTCCCTGGCCGCGCCGCCCTCGCCGGCGAGTTGCGCGAGCACGCGCGCGCGCAGCGATGCGCCCGTGCCGACGTACAGCAACGCCTCGTCCTCGCCGAACAGGCGGTACACGCCCGGCCCCTCCGGCAGCTCGTCGGCGAGTTCCGGCGGCAGCTGCGCCGGCAGACGCACGGCGGCGAGCACCGCGGCGGCCGCGGCGGCGAGCGCCTCCTGCGGCACCGTGCGGCGCAGCGCCAGCCAGAAGTCCTTGAGCACGCGCGCGTCGCCGAGCGCCCGATGGCGCTCGGCGCACGCCAGGCCGAAGCGCTCCATCACGGCGTCGAGATTGTGGCGCGGGTGCTGCGGGAACAGGCGCCGCGACAACTTGACCGTGCACAGCACGGGCGCCCGGAACGGCCGCTCGATGCGGCGCAGCTCGGCGCGCAGGAACGAGTAGTCGAAGCGGGCGTTGTGCGCGACGAACACCGCGCCGTGCAGCCGCTCGAGCACTTCGTGGGCGACGTCGCGAAAGCGCGGCGCGTCCGCCACCATGGCGTCGGTGATGCCGGTGAAGGACTGGATGTACGGCGGGATGGCCACCTCGGGATTCACCAGGGTGCTCCACTGCTCGAGGACCTCGCCGCGCGTCATCCGCACGATCCCGATCTCGGTGATCCGGTGGTGGTCCGGATTGCCGCCGGTGGTCTCCAGATCGACGAAGACCAGGTCCTCGGGAAGATCGGGCGCCGCGGCCGGGATCGGCCTCTCAGCCGCGTCCATCGAACGACAGCAGCGGCCGGTACAGGTCGGGACGGCGATCGCGGAACAGCCCCCAGCTCTCGCGGTAGCGGCGCACCTCGTCCAGGTCGAATTGGGCAGTGAGCACCGCCTCGCTGCTGCGATCGGCCTCCGCGACCTTCTCGCCCGTGTGCGCGGCGATGAACGACGAACCGTAGAAGGTCAGGGCGTACTTCTCGCCCCGTTCGGTGCCGACCCGGTTCGAGGCGACCACCGGCATGACGTTCGCGGCGGCGTGGCCCTGCATGGTGCGCTGCCAATGCGCGCTCGAGTCGAGCGAGGCATCCTGCGGCTCGGAGCCGATCGCCGTGGGATACATGAGGACCTCGGCGCCCATCAGCGCCATGGCGCGCGCCGCCTCCGGAAACCACTGATCCCAGCAGATCGCCACGCCGACCTTCGCGAAGCGCGTGTCGAACACCTTGAAACCCGTGTCCCCCGGCGAGAAGTAGAACTTCTCGTGGTAGCCGGGGCCCTCGGGAATGTGCGACTTGCGGTAGCTGCCGAGCACGCTGCCGTCGGCGTCGATCATCACCAGGGAGTTGAAGAAGGCGTGCTGGGCCCGCTCGAACACGCTGATCGGCAGCACCACGCCGAGCTCGCGCGCCACGGCGCGGAAATGCTCCACCGCCGGATGACCCGCGAGCGGCCGCGCGAGTTCGAAGTGGCGCGGATCGTGGTCCTTGCAGAAATACGGGGTCTCGAACAATTCCTGGATGAGGATCAGGTTGGCGCCGCGGCCGGCGGCCTGCCTGATCAGGTCCTCGGCGCGCGCGACGTTCGCGTCGCGATCCCAGGAACACGCCATTTGCGTGGCGGCGACGGTGAGGTTGCGCATGCCGATATGCTACCCGAAGGCGCCGTCAAAACGTGGGCGGCGAGCTCGCGCTGACGATCTCGCACTCCTCGCGTCCCGGATTGCGGAATCGATGCGGTATGGAACTCTTGAAATAGTAGGCGTCGCCGCGGGACAGGATCCGCGATTCGCCGCCCACGGTGAGCTCGATGCGGCCGGCGACGACCACGCCGCCCTCCTCGCCCGGGTGCGTCAGCACCTCCTCGCCGGTGTCGGCGTGGGCCGGATAGCGCTCGTGCAGGATGGCCATGCTGCGCTTGGCGAGACCGCCGCCGACCAGCCGCAGCTCGACGCTGCCGGTACCGATGTCCGCAAGCTCCTCGCGCGCGAAGAACACCGGCGGGCGGCCCGCCAGGTCCAGGGTGAAGAAATCCGCCAGGGTCATGGGGATGCCGTCGAGCACCTTCTTCAGGGAGCTGACCGACGGACTGACGCGATTCTGCTCGATCAGCGAAATGAGGCCGTTGGTGACCCCCGCACGCTTGGCGAGTTCGCGCTGCGACAGCCCGAACATCTGCCGCACCGCCTTCAAATGGACGCCGATGTCTATGCTCATGGTGTTGATTATATTAAACATCGCACCAGAAATCGCGGGGAATCACGGGGGAAATTGAGGAAAATGTCGAATTTCCTTATCATTCAATCCTCCGCGCGACCGTCGCGCGACCTCGAACCGCCCGAAGGACGCATCACGATGAACGCACAGCCAGCCACCGCCCCCGAACCGGGCGATCTCGACGCCTTCTGGATGCCATTCACCGCGAACCGCCAGTTCAAGGCGAATCCCCGGCTGCTGACCCGCGCCTCGGGCATGCACTACTGGACGGCCGACGGCCGCGAGGTGCTCGATGGCGTCGCCGGGCTGTGGTGCGTGAACGCGGGCCACGGCCGGCGCGAGATCGCCGCCGCGGTGGCGGCGCAGCTGGAGACGATGGAGTACGCCCCGGCGTTTCAGATGGGCCATCCCATCGCCTTCGAACTGGCCAATCGTCTGGCGGCCATCGCCCCGCCGTCGCTCGATCGGATCTTCTTCACCAACTCCGGCTCCGAGTCGGTCGACACGGCCCTGAAGATCGCGCTCGCCTATCATCGCGCCCGCGGCGCCGGCCAGCGGATCCGCTTCATCGGCCGCGAGAAGGGCTATCACGGCGTCGGCTTCGGCGGCATGTCGGTCGGCGGCATGACCAACAACCGCAAGATCTTCGGCGCCTCGATGCTGCCGGGGGTCGATCATCTGACGCACACGCTCGACCTCGAGCACAACGCCTTCTCGCGCGGCCTGCCGGCCTGGGGCGCGCACCTGGCCGACGAACTCGAGCGCCTCGTCGCCCTGCACGACGCCTCGACCATCGCCGCGGTGATCGTCGAGCCGATCTCCGGATCCGCCGGCGTGATCCTGCCGCCGGCCGGGTACCTGAAGCGCCTGCGGGAGATCTGCGACAGGCACGACATCCTGCTGATCTTCGACGAGGTGATCACCGGATTCGGCCGCGTCGGCCAGCCCTTCGCCGCCCAAGCCTTCGGCGTGTCGCCGGACCTGATGACCACCGCCAAGGGTCTCACCAACGGCGCCGTGCCCATGGGCGCGGTGTTCGCCCACCGCAAGATCTACGACACGATCACGCAGGGCGTGCAGAACGGCATCGAGCTGTTCCACGGCTACACCTACTCGGCCCATCCGGCGGCCTGCGCCGCGGCGCTCGCGACGCTCGACATCTACACCAAGGAGGGTCTGCTGACCCGCGCGGCAACCCTCGCCTCGACCTGGGAGGATGCGGTGCACAGCCTGCGCGGGACGCCGCGGGTCATCGACGTGCGCAATTTCGGCCTGATCGGCGCCGTGGAGCTCGAGCCGCGGCCGGGCAAGCCCGGTGCGCGCGCCTTCGAGGTGTTCCTCGAGTGCTTCGAGCGCGGCGTGATGGTGCGTCAGACCGGCGACATCATCGCCATCTCCCCGCCGCTCATCATCGAAGCGCCGCAGATGCAGCGCATCGTCGAGACCCTGGGAGCGGCGATTCGCGCGACCGCCTAAAGGGCCGCCGCGGGCCGTCTCAGCCGGCGGCCCGCGGCTCGAAGATCGCGTACCACTTGCGGCAGGGCTCGAGCACCTCCCAGCTGCCCTGGAAGCCCGCCGGCACCACGAACGCATCGCCCGCACGGAAGTCGCGCCGCTCCCCGGCGCTCGACTCGATGCGCACCCGGCCCTCGAGGATCACGCAGAATTCGTGCTCGGTGTACTGCACGCGCCACTTGCCGGCCGTGCTGCTCCAGACCCCGCAGAAGAACTGTTGCGTCGCGTCCGCGTACTGATTGGCGAGGCGCGCGCGCGGGATGCCCGCGAGGATCTTCTCGGGCGCCGGATTCGCGGCTTCCCCGCTCTGCTGGCGGTCCAGCACGACGATGCTCGGGTGTTCGCTCATGGGCTCATCCTAGGCGCCGCGGCGGCGGCGCGACAAGTGCCGTCACGCCCGCAGCGAGAAGGGCGTGAAATTGGTGTGGGTGTCGTAGTAATCCTCCCGTTCGGCGCGCTTCAGGAACGCGACGATCCGGTAGGTCAGCGGCGCCGCGAGGATCTCCCAGCCGCTCTTGAGGGCATACTGGGTGAACATGATCGCCACGAGGTGCGGCAGCGGCATGCGGCCGTAGAAGGCGAGGAAATAGAAGATCATCGAGTCGATCAGTTCGCCGCAGAGCGTCGAGCCGACGATGCGGGTCCACAGCCAGCGCCCCTGCGTCCAGATCTTCATCTTGGCGAGCACGTAGCTGTTGACGAAGGTGCCGCACAGGAAGGCCGAGATCGAGGCCACCACGATGCGCGGGGTATTGCCGAAGATCGTCTCGACGGCGGCCTGGTTGGCGCGCGAGGCCGCCGAGGGCGGCAGGTGCACCACCACGGCGGCCATGATCGAGGCGAACGCCAGGGCGCCGAATCCGGCCCAGACGACCCGGCGGTCGCGCGCGTATCCGTACACCTCGGTGAGGATGTCGCCGAAGATGTAGGAGATCGGGAAGAACAGCACGCCGGCCAGGAAGGTGATCGACCCGAAGGGCGGCACCGGCAGCGTGGTCTCCTTGGCGGGACCGATCAGATTCGAGCACAGCAGGACGCTCACGTAGGCCGCCATCACGAAGTCGTAATATTTGTATTCGCGGATGGCGCTCGACCGGGTCATCGGCACAGTCTAGCGGCAAGCCGCGCGAATGCCGACGATATGTCGCACCGAAACCGCCGGGGCGGCTTTTGGCGAATGCCGTCACAGCACGCGGGGCCCGGTTCCGGTAGATAGATTCCACCAACGGGCTTGGGTCGGGTCTATGGAGCAGGGCAAATCCCACGGCGCGCCAGCCGATGCGCTGGCCGATTACGACGCCGTGTGCGGCAGGTTCCGCGCGGCGCTGGAACCCGCCCGCGCCCACTCGATCTCCCTGCACGACGAGCACGGCGAAGTGCTCTGGCTCAGCGAGGGCTCGCTCGGTCCCGACGAGCACGACGCCGTGCGCCAGGCGCTCGATGCCTTCGGCGACCCGAACGAGCCCGCCGTCCGGTTCCACGCCCTGGGTGACACGCTGTCGGCGGCGCTGCTGCGGGTCGTCGGCGCGCACCGCACCTTCGTCGGCCTGGTGATGCTCGTGGTCGATGCGCGCTTCGCCCGGCCCCTCGAGCGCGCGCCCGCGCGGCTGATCACACCGAAGCTGCAGATGGCGATCGCCGAGTTCGCCGAACTGCGATCGCAGCTGCTGCCCGCGGCCGCGGCGCCACCCCGGGCAGTCGCGTCACCTCCGGCCGTGGCGCCACCCCGGGCACCGGCGCCACCCCCGGCCGCGGCGCGGCCGTCGGTCCCGCCCCAGATGGATCGCCTGCACGAGGCCCTGCGGCGCACGCCGCTCAGCCTGCACGTCCAGCGCCTGGTGCCGCTCGTCAAGGGCAGCCAGCTGACCCGCTTCGAGGTGCTGCTGCGCTCGCCGGCGGCGGACGCGCCCAACGCCGCGCCGCAGGCCATGCTCAAGACCGCGGTGGAACACGGGCTCGGCTCCATGATCGACCGCCGCGTCGTCACGGAGCTGATCGGCTGGCTGGTGCGCCATCCCGAGGTGTGGCGCAGCCGCGCCATGCTCTTCTCGGTCAATCTCACGGTCACCGCGCTGCACGACGAGCACTTCCTCAAGTTCGTCGAACTGTGCCTCATCAAGGCGGCGCTGCCGAGGGCCATGATCGGCTTCGAGGTCGAGGGAGCGGTCGCGGCGCGCTTCGCCCGGCAGATGCCGGCCGTGGCGGCGGCCCTGGTGCGTCTCGACTGCCCGCTGGTGCTCGACGATTTCATGCTGCGCACCGAGTGCTTCGAACTGCTGCGCCTGCCCGGCGTGCGCTATCTGAAGTTCGCCTCGGCGGTCACGGCGCGGATGCGCACCGACAAGGTCGCCCAGGCCTCGATCACGGCGATGGTGCAGATGGCCCGCGTGCTCGGCATGCACACCGTGGCCAAGCGCACCGAGACGGTGGGCGAACAGGAATGGCTGACGGCGCTCGGCGTCGATTTCGTGCAATCCCACACCTTGTCGCCGCCCGAGCCGCTCGAGTCGCTGGCGAGAGCGGCGCCCCCCCGCGGCCCCGGCGCCTGATCGCCGATCGTTGGTGATCACGAAGTAATGCCCGCGCGACGAGCGCCACTTGCAAATTTGCGCGAAAACGGCAAAGTATAGGCGTCTTCCACGAGACACCGGGACCGAGCTTTCGTGTTTCGTTAGTCCCATGAAGTTCGGTTCCGGTTCCCGACAGCCTCCTCGCGAGGTCACCCCATGATCCTCACCGCCCTGATCGCCGCCGCGGGACTCGTCGGCGTGTGGCTGTTGCTCGCCGCGGTGCGCCGACTTCGAGCGCGGCGCGTACTGAGCGCCGTCACCGGGGGTTTGAGCGGCGCCGCGCTGCTGCTCGGGGCGGCGCTCGCGGCCGTGATCGGGATCGGGCTGCAGGGCTATCGCCGTCTGACCGCGGAGCAGCCCGCCGCGCAATTGCGGTTCACCGCGCTCGGTCCCCGGGATTTCGACGCGCTGCTCACCTATCCGGACGGGCATCACGATCCGTTCGAACTGCGCGGCGATGAGTGGCAGGTGGATGCCCGGGTGATCACCTGGCGCCCGCTGGCCACTCTGCTGGGCTTCGACACCGCGTATCGCCTCGAGCGCATCAGCGGCCGCTACACCCGGGTCGAGGACGAGCGCACCCTGCCGCGCACCGTGTACGCCCTGCATGGCGCCGGCGCCGTCGATCTGTGGGAGCTGCTGCGCCGCTATCGCGACCGGCTGCCCTGGATCGACGCGCGGTACGGGTCGGCCGCTTATTTGCCTATGGCGGACGGGGCGTCGTACGCGATCAGCGTCTCGCCGAGCGGCCTGGTCGCGAGGCCGCTCAATCAGGCCGCACGCGAGGCCGTGAGCGGCTGGCGCTGAGCCCCCGCGCACCGACACTCGGATATAATCGGCCGCGATCCGCGGTGCCGGCTTAGCACAGCGGTAGTGCAACGGTTTTGTAAACCGTAGGTCGGGGGTTCGAAT
>JAJXZV010000407.1 GCA_021779875.1 Pseudomonadota bacterium | reverse complement strand
CGTGTCCACCGTCATACTCGATGCGGACGCGAAGCGCATCCTCGCCGGCGCCCGCTTCGAGTGCCCGCGGCTCGGGGAGCCTGCCGCGGTGGCCGAGTCGCTCCTGATGCACGTGATCCAGCGGGAGCGGCCCGCCAGCGCGCCGTTCCCGCCCGAGATCGCCGGCCGCGTGCAGGCGCTCAGGGCGGACGACGCGCGGCGCGCGGCCTGGACGCCGCCTTCGCGCAAGATCGAACTGCGGCGGCGCTGAGCACCGTGAGCCGCGCGCGTCTGCACCGTCTGCTCGCGCCGCGCAGCATCGCCCTGATCGGCTCGAGCGCCTGGACCGACGCGGTCGCGGCCGGCAATCGCGCCATCGGGTACGACGGCAAGATCTGGCGGGTGCATCCCACCCGGCCCTCGACCGACGCGCAGGCGTTCCACCGCGGCGTCGAGGAACTCCCGGAGGCGCCGGACGCGGCATTCGTGGCCGTTCCCAACGTCGAGGTCCCCGGGGTCGCCGCGGCCCTGGCCCGCCGCGGCGCGGGCGGCTTCGTGGGCTTCGCGTCCGGCTTCGCCGAGACCGGCACGGATCTCGGACGCAGCCTGACGGATGCGTTGTGCGAGGCCGCCGGCGACCTGCCCTTTCTCGGCCCGAACTGCTATGGCTTCGTGAATTTCTTCGACCGCGTCGCGATGCTGCCCGACCAGGTCGTGGGCGCCGAGCCGGGGCGCGGCGTGGCGTTGATCTGCCAGAGCGGCACCATCGCCCTGACCCTGATGTACAACCGCCGTTCGCTGCCGATCGGCTATCTCGTGACGGTCGGCAACCAGACGCGCCTGGCGGTGGAAGACCTGATCGAGGCGCTGTGCGAGGACCCGCGGGTGACCGCGTTCGGCCTGTACGTCGAGGGCATCAAGGACGCCGCACGGTTCGCACGCGCCGTCGATGCGGCGCGCGCGGCCGGCAAGCCGATCGCGATCGTGAAATCCGGCCGCACCGCGGCGGCCGCGCGCACGGCGCAGAGCCACACGGGCGCGCTCGCCGGCGCCGACCAGGTGTTCGACGCCTACTGCCGGCAGGCGGGGCTCGCGCGCTGCGACACCTTGAGCACGCTGTGCGAGACGCTGAAGATCCTGCATCGGGGCGGCCCCCTGCCCGGGCGCCGGGTGCTGGTCATGGGCGCCTCGGGCGGGGACATGGCCATGACCTCCGACGTCGCGCGCACGCTCGATCTCGAGTTCGCGGCCCTGCCGGCGGCGAAGTCGGAGGCGCTGCGGGTCCTGCTGAGCGACCGGGTCGCCATCGCCAATCCCCTCGACCTGCACACCTACCTGTGGTTCGACCCGCCGGCGCTGCGCCGCGTGTTCGCCGCGGTGCTCGACGCCGGATACGACGCCGTCGGATTCATGCTGGACTACCCCCCGCAACCGGAATCGGACGTCGGTGCCTACGACGCCGTGGTCGATGCCTTCATCGAGGCGGCGGGCGGCGCGCCCAGCCTGGCCGCCCTGATCAGTTCGCTGCCGGAGACCCTGGGAGAGCCGACCCGGCGGCGCTGCCAGGCGGGCGGCGTGGTGCCCTTGCAGGGTCAGCGCGAAGCCCTGGAGGCGCTGGCCCTCGCCGCCGCCGTCGGCCGCGCCTGGGCCGACCCGCACGGCGTGGCGGTCGATCCGCCCGCAACCGCGGCCCTCGCGGGCCCGGTCACGGCCATGACGGAGCCGGACGCGAAGGCCGCTCTCGCGGCCCACGGCCTGGTCGTACCGCGCGGCCAGGTGGTGCCGCCGGCCGGCGCCGCGGCCGCCGCTGCCGCCCTCGGATTCCCGGTGGTGGTCAAGGCCGTCGATGCCAGGCTTGCCCACAAGAGCGATCTCGGCGGCGTGGCGCTCGACCTGCGCGATGCCGCCTCGGTCGAACGTGCCGTGGAGCGGATGACGGCGCTCTCGGACCGCTTCTTGATCGAGGAGATGGTCCGCGACGGTGTCGCCGAGTGGTTGGCCGGCATCGTGCTCGACCCGCAGTTCGGCCAGGTGCTGGTCCTCGGCACCGGGGGCGTGCTCACCGAACTCTGGTCCGATTCGGTGAGCGTGCTGCCGCCCTGGACGCGCGAGCGCATCGAACGGGCAGTCCATGGGGTGAAAGCGGCCCGGCTGCTCGCCGGCCATCGCGGCAAACCGCCCGGCGACGCGCCGGCGCTCGTCGAGGCGGTCCTCGCGATCGCCCGCTACGCCGAGGCCCACCGCGACACCTTGCTCGAACTCGACGTGAATCCGCTCATCGTCCGGCCGGCCGGCCGCGGAGTGGTGGCCGTGGACGCGTTGATCCGCCACCTCAAGAGATCCTGACACCCGGGGGGAACGCATGTCCGACGGAATCCTGCTGCACACCGACGGTCCGATTCTCGAGGTGACGCTCGATCGGCCCAAGGCGAACGCCATCGATCTGCGCGCGAGCCGCCGCCTCAACGAGGTCTTCACCGCGTTTCGCGACGACCCGGCGCTGCGCATCGCCATCATCACGGGGGCGGGCGAACGCTTCTTCTCCCCCGGCTGGGACCTGAAGGCCGCCGCCGCGGGCGAGGCCTCCGACTCCGATTGGGGGGCCGGCGGCTTCGGCGGACTCAATTACCCGCGCAATCTCGACAAGCCGATCATCGCCGCGGTCAACGGCATCGCCTGCGGCGGAGGCTTCGAGCTGGTGCTCGGCACCGACATCATCGTCATGGAGGAGCACGCGCGCTTCGCCCTTCCGGAGATCAATGTCGGCGTGCTGGCGGACGCCGGCACCATCAAGCTGCGGCGCCGGATCCCCTATCACGTCGCGGTCGAGTTCCTGCTCACGGGCCGGTGGATGGATGCCGCCGAAGCGAAGCACTGGGGCCTCGCCAACCACGTCGTGCCCAAGGGCGAGGCCATGCCCAAGGCGCGCGAGATCGCCCGGCAGCTCGCGTCGGGCCCGCCGCTGCTGTTCCCGGCCATCAAGCAGCTCCTGCGCCACTCCGAGATGGTGCCCGAACACCTGGCCTTCGAGCTGCACGATGCGCTCGACGGCGTGCAAAAAGTGATCCGGTCGGAGGACCTCAAGGAAGGCGCGCGCGCCTTCGCGGAAAAACGCGCCCCCCGCTGGAGCGGCCGTTAACCGCCCAGAGGGCGCAGCAGCGCGCGCGAGATGATGTGACGCTGGATCTCGCTGGTTCCTTCCCAGATGCGTTCGATGCGTGCGTCACGCCAGATGCGCTCGAGCGGCAGATCGCTCATCAGCCCGATGCCGCCGTGGATCTGCAGGGCCTCGTCCGCCACCATCGCCAGCGTCTCCGTGGCCTTGAGCTTCGCCATGGCCATGTCGGCGTCGGCGGCGATGCCGCGATCGTGCCGCCAGGCGGCATTCAGCGTCAGCAGCTCCGCCGCGCGCAGCTCGAGCGCCATGTCCGCGAGCTTGAAGCTTACGCCCTGGAACTTGCCGATCGGCTGGCCGAACTGGACGCGGTCGGCCGCCCACCGCAACGCGAGCTCCAACGCACGCTCCGCCCGCCCGAGGCAGGTCGCCGCCACCTGCAGGCGCGTGGCCCCGAGCCACGCATTGGCCACCTCGAAGCCGCGATGCTCCTCGCCGAGGATGGCCGAACGCGGCACGCGGCAATCGGTGAACTCCAGAATGCTGTTGGTGTAGCCGCGGTGTGACACGTTCTTGTAGCCGGGCCGGATCTCGAAGCCCGGATGACCGCGGTCGATCAAGAAGGCCGTGATCCGGGCGCGCTTGCCGCGGGCCGACGTCTCCTCGCCGGTGACGGCGAACAAGATCACGTAGTCGGCGTGATCGGCGTGGCTGATGAAGTGCTTGGTGCCGTTGATCAGGTAATCCCCGTCGCGCGCGACCGCGGTGGTGCGCATGCCGCGCAGGTCCGAGCCCGCGCCGGGCTCGGTCATCGCCAGGCACTCCACGCGCTCGCCGCGCACGGTCGGCAGCAGGTAGCGCTCGCGCTGCTCGCCCGTGCAGGCGAGCAGGATGTTCGACGGCCGGCCCACGCAGGAGAAGTGCAGCGCATAACTGGTGCGTCCGAGCTCCTTCTCGTAGAGCACCCACGCCACCGTGTCGAGCCCCGCGCCGCCCACGTCCACGGGCATGTTCGCGGCGTACAGCCCCGCCTCGATGGCCTTGGCCTTCAGTTCGCGCTCGAGCTCCGGGCGCAGCGCCCCGGTGTCCTCGACCTCCCTCTCGTGCGGATACAGCTCGCGCTCGACGAAGTCGCGCGTGGTCTTGACGATGAGCTGCTGTTCCTCGGTCAGGGCGAAATCCATGGTCAACCTCTCTGGCGGCTCTGGCGGCGGGTCGAGCCGCGCGCGCCCGTCGACGCCCAGCGGCGCAGCAGCTCGAGCTGCAACTCGAGCTGCTCGACCTGCAACCGCGGCGGCCAGTCCCGCGGACTGGTCACCGCTCCGGCGGTCAATCCGTTGATGCAGGTGATGACGGAGCGGCGCACCCGATCGCGCACCGCGGGAGGCCATTGCGGCCATTCCGGCCAGTGGGCCGCGAGGCAGCGCTCGTACAGACGCAGGTACTCGCGGTGCACCCAGGCGTTCAGCCGCTTCACCGCGGGATTCGCCGGAACTTGGCCCCAGAAAGCCATCCAGAACGCGCTCTCCATGAAGCGCTGCGGATCCGCCGGCAGCATCTCGGAGAGCACCCCGAGCAGGTCCTCGCCGCCGGCCGCGCGCGGGTGCAGCAGCCGCTGCTCGATCCGCCGCAGCATCAACCGCAGCGCCGCGAGGATGATGTCCTGCTTCGTATCGTAGTAGTGCGCCACCATGCCGGTCGTGTAGCCGGCCGCGCGCGCAATCCGGGCGACGGTCGCCCGCTCGAAGCCGTAGCGGGCCACCACCCGGCAGGCGACCTGCGCGATCTCCTCGCGCCGCTGGTCGTGATCGACGATCTTGGGCATCGTACCTAGCCTTGGCTCCGGGTGCCGATGCGCCGCCCGGCTCCGGCAGGCGCCGGCAGCGCCGCGTGCGCGCGCAGCACCGCCTCGAGGCGTGCGCGGATCTGCGGGTCGACGCTCACCGCCTTGGCCGCGTCCCGGGCCACGTGCAGGTGCATGAACTCGCCGGTCGCGACCTCCTTCCCGTCGCTCGCCCGGTGCATGCGCTGGAATACGTGCAGGCGCTTGTCGTCCACCGCGAGCAGCTGCGTGGTCACGTACAGCGCCTCGCCCACCTTCACCTCCGCGAGGTGCCGTACGTGGCTCTCGACGTCGTAGTACATGCGCCCGGTCCGCCGATACGCGTCATCGACGCCCACGGTGCGGTAGAAGGCGTCCATCGCGTCCCCGAAGACCTGCCCGTAGCGGAAATCCGTCATGTGGTGGTTGTAGTCCGCCCATTCGGCACGCGCGCGGGCCTCGTAGCGCGGCAGCACCGATCCGCCCTGCGTACCGGCCTGCTCCGCGCCGCCGGCCGCGGCGCGATACAGACGCTCCTCGAGCGCCCCGAGCGTCGCGCCGGCGCCGATGTTGAACTGCCGCAGGGCCTGCTGGACCGCGACCAGGTAATCGTCGCGCAGCCGTTCGAGCTCGCGGATCGAGCGGCCGCCCGCCTGCTGCCGCGTGCCCTCGACCATGCGGTCGATCAACGCCTCGCTGAGCTCGGGGGCCTCCAGCTTGGTCCACGGCCATTTGAGGGCGGGCCCGAACTGCGCCAGCATGTGTCTCATGCCGGCCTCGCCGCCCGCGAGGTGATAGATCATGTTCGTGCCCATGGCCGCCCAGCGCAAGCCCGGCCCATAGACGATCGAGTCGTCGAGCTCCCCCGTGGTGGCCACCCCGTCGTTCACCAGGTGCAGGATCTCCCGCCAGATCGCCTCCTGCAGGCGGTCGGTGAGATGGCCGGGAACCTCGCGGCGCACGTGAAGCGGATGCATGCCGATGTGGCCGAAGAAGCGGGCCGCGGCCTCGATGGTCGCGGGCGCCGTGCGCCCGCCCGCCACCAGCTCCACCAGCGGCAGCAGATAGACCGGGTTGAACGGGTGGGCCACGCAGAAGCGCTCCGGCGCCTGCATGTCGCGCTGCAGCTCCGTCGGCATCAGCCCCGAGGTGCTCGACGCGACGATCACGTCGGGTGCGGCGTGGCGGCTCAGTTCGGCCAGCACCCGCTGCTTGAGATCGAGCCGCTCGGGAATGTTCTCCTGGATGAAATCCGCGCCTTCGGCGACCTCGCGCAGGCTGGTGGTGAAGCTCAGCCGCCCCTTCGGCGGCAGCGGCGCCGAAATCAGGCGCGCCAGGGCCGGTTCGGCGTTCTCGACCGCCCCGCGGATCCACGCCTCCATCGCCGGGTCGGTGTCCATGGCGATGACGTCGATGCCGAAGTGCAGTGCGCGCGCCGCCCATCCGCCCCCGATGACCCCGGTACCGAGAAGCCCGAGCGTACGCACTGTTCTCAAGGTCGACCCCCGATGCCGTCCACATGTTGTAATGTCACGATGATAATATAATCGGACGCCGGAATACGAGCGGCTTCCGAGTCACGACTGCAGCACGACGCCGCAGCCGTCGGTCCAGCTCAGGAACACCTCGTCGCTCCAATCGATGCTCCATTCGGCGGTGCGCCGCTCGTTTTGCGCGAAGACCGTCACGATCTTTCCGGTGGCCGTCTTGACGCGGTAGGTCGAGCGATTGCCGAGATATCCGAGCTCCCAGACCATCCCCTTGATCAGGTTGACGCGTGGCCCGGAGACCGGTTCCTTCGTGAGCCGGATCTTCTCCGGACGCAACGCCACCCAGACGCGCTGCCCCCGGGACAGGCGTCCGGCCTCGTCGACGAACAGGTCGCAGCCGGCCTCGGGGCTGTGGACCACGAAGCGTCCCGGTTCGCCGTCGACGACGGTGCCTTCGAACAGGTTGGTCGTGCCGACGAAGTCGGCGACGAAGCGGTTCCGAGGGAACTCGTAGATCTCCGCGGGCGTCCCCACCTGGATCACCTGGCCGCGGTTCATCACCGCGATGCGCGTGGACAGAGCCATGGCCTCGTCCTGATCGTGGGTGACGAACACGAAGGTGATGCCCACCTGGTATTGGATGTTCATCAGTTCGAACTGCGTCTGTTCGCGCAGCTTCTTGTCGAGCGCGCTCAAGGGCTCGTCGAGCAGCAGCACCTTCGGGCGCCGGATCAGGGCGCGGGCGAGCGCCACCCGCTGGCGCTGGCCGCCGGAAAGTTGATGCGGCTTGCGCTTGGCGAGATTCTCGAGCTGCACCATCTCGAGCGCCTCGCGCACCCGGGAGGCCTTCGTCGGACGATCGAGCGGCATCCGCCTCAGGCCGTAGCCGACGTTCTCCTCGACGCTCATGTGGGGAAACAGGGCGTACGACTGGAACATCATGTTGACCGGCCGCTCGTGCGGCGGCACGCCGGTCATGTCCACATCGTCGATGACGATCCGGCCGGCGCTGGGCGTTTCGAAGCCCGCGAGCATTCGCAGCAGCGTGGTCTTGCCGCAACCGGAGGCGCCGACCAGCGCGAACATCTCCCCCCGGAAGATCCTGATGCTCACGCCATCCACGGCGCTCACCGGACCGAACGCCTTGGTGACCCCTTCGATCAGGATCTGGGGACGGGCATCGGGATCGAGCCAGGGACGATCGCCGCTGCCGGACTGCGCGCTGGCGTGCATGCGTCAGCGTTCCGCCGGCGGCGTGGCCCGGCGCCGCTCGGGGGCGAAGAACTGCCGCTCCACCACCCGCGCCCGCACCATGCGCCGCTCCCAGACGAGCTCCCGATTCAGGTAGATCTCCGCCCAGACGGCCGCACCCGTCCGCAGGTGCGGGGCCTCCAGCATGGCGAACGCGATGTTGCGCTTGCAGGTCGGCGACCAGGCTGCCGAGGTGACGCTGCCGACTTCGCGCCGTCCGCGGCGATCCGCGTAGATCAGCGCCGAGCGCGCCGGCTTGTTGCCCTCGACGTCCAGGCCGACGAGCATCCGGCGAGGAGCGGCGGCGCGTTCCGCGAGGAGCGCGCGGCGTCCGGTGAAATGCCCCTTGTCGAAGTCGACCAGCCAGCCGAAACCCAGCTCGAACGGCGTGCGTCCCCGCCCGGTGCGCACCGCGTGCTCCGCCGGCAGGAAATCCACGTACGGGCTCAGGAAGCCCGCCTCGAGGCGCGCCAGGTCGAGCGCCCGCGAGCCGACCGCCCTTATGCCCCGCGTGCGGCCGGCCGCCATCAGCGCATCCCACACCCGCTCGGCGTCCTGGACGGAGGTCCACACCTCGTATCCCAGATCCCCGGTGAAGCCGGTTCGCGACACCGTGACCTCGGCGCCGGCGAGCGTCGAGTATGCCACCTGAAAGGGCTTCAGACCGTCCAAGCCCGCCACGCCCGCCGCACGCAGCACCGCGAACGAGGTCGGCCCCTGCACCGCCAGCGCGGCGATGCGCTCGGTGATCTCCTCGATCTCGACGTCGAAGCCGATGGCCGAGGCGCCCAGCCAGTCGAGCTGCCGCTGCGCCGTGCACAGCCGGTACTCCGCCGCTCCGAGGCGAAACAACGTGCCGTCGTCGACCACGTGGCCCGCCTCGTTGCACCAGACGCAATACGCCACGCGATCGGGCGCGAGCTTGGCCACGTCACGCGTGACCAGCCGGTTGAGGAACGCCGGCGCGTCCGGTCCGGTCACCCGGTACTTCACCATGGGCGTCAGATCATAGAGCGAGGCGGCGTTGCGGATCGCGAAGTATTCCTGCTCGACGCTGGTGAATACGTCGACCGTCGTGTAACCGGCCCAGGGAACGAAGCTGTCGACCTGGCTCAGCGCGCGTGCGCGGCGGTGAAACGGCGTCTCGAGCAGGGGCTTGAGGAAGTGCGGAACCGATTCGACCTCGCTCATGGCCGCCTCTGCGCGAGCACGCGCCGCGCGGCATTGCGTCCGCAGGCGCCCATGACCCCGCCCCCGGGGTGACAGCCCGCTCCGCACAGATACAAGCCGGCCAGCGGCGTGGCGTACTGGGCGGCCCCGGGCACGGGCCGCACCATGAGATATTGGTCGAAGGCGAGCTCGGCGTGGTGCCAATGGCCGCCGCGCATCCCGAATTCGCGCTCCAGGTCGGGCGGCGTCAGCAGTTCGACGCCGACGACGTCGCCGCGAAATCCGGGCGCGACGCCTTCCAGCGCATCCAGGCAACCTTGCGTGAACCGCTCCCGGCGCCCGTCCCACCCGCCCTCGAGATCGTAGGGCGCATACTGCACGATCGCGGACAGCACGTGTCCGCCCGGCGGCGCGAGGCTCTGGTCGTTCATCGTCGGTATCGTGATCTCCATGGCGGGTGCCGTCGAGAACTCGCCGTACTTGACGTGATTGTACGCGTGCTCCAGGTACTCGAGCGATGGCGCGATCAACAGCCGGCCGCCCGAGAGGCCGGCGTCCAGGCCCGTGAAGCGCGGCGCCCGCGCGAGCGCGACGTGCAGCTTGGCCGCCAGCCCGCGCGCACGCACGTGCGCCACGCGTCGCGCGAACTCCGCGTCCAGGTGCCGGGTCCCCAGCAGTTCCAGGAACGTCGTCTTGGGATCGGTGCTGCAGATCACCCGGTCCGCGGCGCAGTGCTCGCCCGAGGCGAGCACCACCCCGTCGGCGCGATCGCCCCGCACCGTGATCCGGCTCACCGGGGCGCCGGTGCGGATCACCGCGCCGGCCGCGCCGGCCGCGCG
>JAJXZV010000317.1 GCA_021779875.1 Pseudomonadota bacterium | reverse complement strand
GCCCACCAGACCCACGACCTCCACGACGATCGCGGGGTCGTTGAGCACGTTCGCCTGCGTGAGCCGGTTCAGCATGTATTCGTAGAGAGCGCGCAGATTCGCCGCGATGGCGCCGCCGCGCTCCATGTCGAGGGTGGCGTTCAAGTGGCCGATGAGCCGCACCGCGACACCCATCGCCTTGCCCTTGGCGACCACCTCGTCGAGCGGCAGGTTGCCCTCGATGCGCCGCATGCAGCCCTCGGCCGTCACCAGGCTGGCGAGAATCTGCTCGAAGACGATCTGGACCAGCCGCGTCGGACTCGCGTCCGCCACGAGGCCGTGGCTGCGAACGTTGCGGTACTGGGCCGCCGCGCGCTGTGCGTACATCATGGTGCTACCCGCCCGTGCTCAGGTTGCCGCTGCCGAGGCTGGTATTGGCCTGGTTGGCGGTGTTCGGATTGAACTGCGCGGTCAAATAGGTCTGCATCTGCTTCAGCCGTGCCACCGCAGTGTCCATCGCGTTGTACTGCGCGGTCAACGTCGCCGAATAGGTCGCGAGCTGGGCATTCAGCTGCGCCTGGGCGCTGGCCACGTTCTGCAGGCCGGTTTGCAGCCCCTGGTTGATGGTCGACAGCAGCCCGCCGGGCTGCGTGTACTGGGTGATCAGCGAGTCGATCCTCGTGGCGATGCCGCCGGTGCCCCCCAGCAGATTGCCGACCGCGGTCAGATTGGCGCCGAGCGCGTTGCTCATCGTGGTCGAATTGGTGTCGTAGGTTCCCTGGGTGTTCGCGGCGACGCCGATCGAGGACAGCGAGTTGATGCCGCCGGGGGCGCCGTTCTTGAGCGTGTCCAGGATGTTCGCCAGCTGATTCTGGAAGGACTCGAGCGTCGCATTGCCCTGCAGCGGCCCGGCCGTCTTGGAGGTCGGGTCGTAGGCGGTGAGCTGCTGCACGGCGCTCAACACGCCATTCAGCGCCGTCACGAACGTGCCGATCGAAGTGGCGGCCGCGGTGGTGTCCGGACTGACGGTGAGCGTGGTCGAGGTGTTGGCGGCCGACTGGCCCACCAGATCGATGGTCACCCCCGAAACCGCGCCGGTGACGATGTTGCTCGCGCTGGTGGCCGGGTAGCCGTTGAGCGTGAAGTTGGCGTCCTGCGCGGCCTGCGTCTGGGTGAGGTTGGTGGTGGCGCTCGACGGATCGTAGATCAGCGGCGACAGGCCGCCGTTGCCGCCGGACTCGGTCACCGTGATGGCGTTCGCCGCGCCGGTGGTGGTGCCCGAGAGCACCAGGCGCGCGCCGCTGGTGGTCGAGATGACGCTCGCGCTCACGCCGGGGTTGTTCTGCGCGCCGTTGATGGCGGTGGCGATGCCCGCCAGGGTGTCGTTGGTCGAATCGATGGTGATCGAGGTGGAGTTCGAACCCACGGCGAGCGTCAAGGTGCCGGTGCCGACCACGGTGCTCGAGTTGCTGAAAGCCTGCGAGGTGAGCGTCGCCGCGGTGGCGAGGTTCTGCACCTGCATCGTGTACTGGCCGGCGGTCGCGGTGGAGCTCGCGGTCGCGGTGGCGACCGTCTTGTCTGCGACCGCCGCGCTGTAACCGGCCAGCTGGCTCGGCGTCTCCAAGGCGCCCAAGGTCGCCTGCAAGGTGGCGAGCGCGCTGCTGAAGGTGCCGAAAGCCGACACCTGCGTCTGCAAGTTGGTCTGCTGCGTGGCGAGCTGGTTGTTCTGCGCCGCGCCATAGGCCTGGGTGAGGCTCGACACGATGGCGCTGATGTTCAGGCCTGAGCCGATGCCCTGCGAGGTGATCAGCGCATTGCTCGAGAGCGGCGCGCTCGAACTCGATGAAATCGGTGTGCTCATGGGACTGTCGACGACCTCTGCGTGGCCCTTGATCTCGGAATATCGGCTCCTCGACACCGAACTTAAGCAAGCGGCGTACCAACGCCGCGGGCACCGCCTTCAGGCGCGGCTGTCGACCAGCAGGCCGGTGGCGCCGATGCTGCGCGCCAGCGCCGGGAATTCGTCGATCGAGAACACGCCGACCACGTCTCCGGTGGCCGGATTGATCTGCTGGATCAGCCGATCGCCCGAATTCGGCGCGATGCGGAATTGATCGGGCCGCCCCGAATCGTTGAGAAAGTGATTGAGGGCCGCCACCAGCGACGCCGGCTCCGACGAACGCGGCGGCGGCGGCGGTGGCGGTGGCGGGAGTGCGCGGCTGCGGGCGTCGGCCGCCGGCACGGACCCCTCGGACGCCGCCGCCCCGGATGCCTATCGAGACACCCCCGCCGCGCGCCGGGGACGGATTCTGTGACGCCGCTCAAGGGGCGGGCGGCGGCATGACTATGGTTAAATGCGCGCAATGTTTCATCCGCTGTCGCTGTTCGTGGGATGGCGCTACGTGCGCGCCCGGTCCCACAAGTTCTTCGTGTCCTTCATCACCTGGACCTCGCTCGCCGGGGTGTGCGTCGGCGTTGCGGCCCTGATCGTCATTCTGTCGGTGATGAACGGTTTCGAGCACGATCT
>JAJXZV010000337.1 GCA_021779875.1 Pseudomonadota bacterium | reverse complement strand
TGCTGCTGACCTTCGGCCTCGCGCAGGTGGTCGAAGGCACCCTGTTCCAGCTGTTCGGCGCATCGGGGGAGTCCTATCCGGTGCCCGAGGCCCTGCGGGGCGCGTGGAATCTCGGGTTCATGATCCTGCCCGTCTACCGCGGCTGGGTGATCCTCGCCTCGCTCGCCGTGTGCGCCGGCACGTGGTTCCTGATCGAGCGCACGCGGCTCGGCGCGACCCTGCGCGCGGCCACCGAGAACGGCGAGCTCCTGCAGTCCTTCGGCGTCAACGTGCCGCTGCTGTTCGCCGCCACGTACGGCGGCGGCGTCGCGCTCGCGGCGTTCGCGGGCGTGCTGGCGGCGCCGGTCATCCTGGTGACGCCGCACATGGGCGCCTCGCTGGTCACGGTCGTGTTCGCGGTGGTGGTCATCGGCGGCATGGGCTCGATCCTCGGCGCGGTGGTGAGCGGCCTGTCGCTCGGGCTCGTCGAGGGATTCACCAAGGTCGTGTACCCGGAGGCGTCCAACATCGTGGTCTTCGTGATCATGGCGCTGGTGCTGATCCTGCGGCCCGCGGGCCTGTTCGGCAGGGAGTGAGCGTGCGCGCCGTGAAGGTCTTCTACGCGCTCGCGGCCCTGTTCGCGGTCTGCGTGCCGGTCTTCGGAATCTACCCGATCTTCATGATGAAGCTGCTGTGCCTCGCGATGTTCGCCTGCGCGTTCAATTTGCTGCTCGGCTTCAGCGGCATGCTGTCCTTCGGGCACGCCGCGTTCTTCGGGTCCGCCGCCTACGCGACGGCGTGGCTGACCGCGACGCGCGGCTGGGGCACCGTGCCCGCGATCGTGGCGGGAGTTGCGGTCGCGGCGCTGCTCGGCTGGGGCATCGGCGCGCTCGCGATCCGGCGGCACGGCATCTACCTCGCCATGGTGACCCTCGCCCTGGCGCAGGTGGTCGATTTCATCTGCCTGGAGGCGCCGTTCACCGGCGGCGAGAACGGCCTGCAGGACGTGCCGCGCGGCGCCCTGCTCGGCGTGCTGCCGCTCAAATCCGACGTCGCGGCGTACTATTTCGTGCTCGCGGCGTTCGTCGGGGTGTTCCTGCTGATCCGGCGCATCGTGCACTCGCCGTTCGGGCAGGTGCTCAAGGCGATCCGCGACAACGAGCCGCGCGCCCTGTCCCTGGGATACGACATCGACCGCTACAAGCTGACCGCCTTCGTGCTGTCCGCGGCCATCGCCGGGCTGGCCGGATCCCTGAAGGCCCTGGTGCTCGGGTTCGTCACGCTCTCGGACGTCATGCAGGGCAATTCCGGGGAGGTCATCCTCATGACCCTGGTCGGCGGCTCGGGCACGTTCTTCGGACCGGTGGTCGGCGCCGCCCTGGTGGTCACGCTGCAGGAATACCTCTCCGAGCTCGTCGGCGGGTGGGTGACCGTGATCATCGGCGCCGTGTTCGTGGTCTGCGTGCTCGCGTTCCGGCGCGGCATCGTCGGCGAGCTCGCGAAGCGGCTGCCGCGGCACTGAGGCGGCGCTCCTCAGGTTCGCGCGGCGACGTAGGCGACGATGTCGTCGAGGCTGCGCAGCCGCTCGTAATCGGCCTCCGGGATCTCGATCCGGAAGCGCTCGTGCAGCGCGATCAGGAAATTGAGGTAGTCCATCGAATCCAGATCGACCTGGTCGCGCAGGGGCGCCCCGGCGTCGAGCGATCCCGGATCGACCTCGGGGGCGACGCGGCGCAGCGACTCGACGATGATCGTGCGCAGTTGCGCGGGTTCCATGAGGGCTCCTCTAGAGCTTTTCGGGTGCCTGCAGCTCGGCGCCCACGTCCGCGAGAAAGCGCGCGCCCGCGTGACCGTCGCTGACGCGGTGGTCGGCCGCCAGCGTGACGGTGACCACCGGCGTCGGCGCCACCTGGCCGCGCACCACCCAGGGCCGCTCGCGCACCTCGCCGAAGCCGACCAGCGCCACCTGCGGCGGATAGATGATCCCGTACACGGCGGTCACGCCGCGCTCGCCGAGATTGGTCAGCGTGATGGTCGGATCGGCGAACTCGTCGCGGCGCAGCCGGCCGGCGCGCGCGCGGGTCACGAGATCGCCGAGCGCGCGCATCACCTCCTCCACGGATTTGCTCTCCACCGAGTGGATCGCCGGCGCGATCAGGCCGCCCCCGCGCAGCGAGATCGCGACCCCCGCGTGCACGGCGGCGCTCGGCCGATACTCGCCCTCGACGAACCACCCGTTCATGTCCGGATGGCGCTGGGCGGCCCTCGCCAGCGCCCGCAGGTACAGCGCGGCCATCAGCAGGCGGCCCGTGATCGGCCGGCCCTCGTTCGCGCCGCGCAGCCACTCGCTGGCGGCGCCGAGCGGCACGTCGTCGCTCAGGTAGTAGTGCGGGATCTCCCGTTTGGAGCGCGTCATCGCGACGCCGATGGCGCGGCGGATGCCGGCGCTGCGATCGCGTCCGTGCGGCGCGCCCGGCGGCGCCGCTGCCGCCGCACCCGCCGCGGCGTCCACGTCGGCCAGGGTCACGGC
>JAJXZV010000154.1 GCA_021779875.1 Pseudomonadota bacterium | reverse complement strand
GCGATTCCATGGCGCGCATGCCGACCATGCCGATCTTGTGATCCTTGCCCGCCTTGAAAATGGCATCGAACAGGTGATGCGCGTATTCGATCGGGAAGTGCAGCTCCCAGCCGAGGGAACCGACGAAGTTGACGCGCAGCAGGTACACGTCGGTCGCGAAGCCCACTTCCGCGATCTGGCCGGTGAGCCACGGGAAGCCCGCGTTGTCGAGCGGCACGTCGGTGAGCTTGGCGAGCACGTCGCGAGCGCGCGGACCGGCGACCACGAAGCAGCCGCGGCTGGTCGTCACGTTGCGCAGCGTGACACCGGAGGCGGGCAGGGATTTGACCAGGAAGTCGCCGTCATAGCGCTCGGCGGCGCCGGCACTCACCACGTAGAAGCGGTCCTCGCCGATCTTGGTGATGGTAAACTCGGAGCGCACTCCGCCGCGGTGGGTGAGCGCATGGCACAGCGCCATGCGCCCGATGCGCGACGGCACTTTGTTGGCCACGAGCCCCTCGAGCCACGCTTCCGCGCCCGGTCCGTGGACCTCGTGTTTGGTGAACGGCGACAGATCGATGACGCCGACGCGCTCGCGGATGCGGCGCGCCTCGTTGCCCACGTGCTCGAAGTAGTTCGAGCGGCGGAAGCTCCACACGTCGCGCGCTTCGACGCCGGGAGGCGCGAACCAGTTGGCGCGCTCCCAGCCGTAGCGCTGACCGAATACGGCGCCCATGCGCTTGAGCTTGTCGTAGACCGGACTCGTCTTGGCGGGCCGGGCATCGGCGCGCTCCTCGTCCGGGAAGTGGATGACGAAGACGTTGCGGTACGCCTCCTCGTTCTTGGCCACCACGTAGCGCTTGCTGGTGTACGGGCCGTAGCGGCGCGGATCCGTCGCCATCATGTCGATGCCCGGCTCGCCCTCGACGATCCATTCGGCGAGCTGCCAGCCGGAGCCGCCCGCGGCGGTGATGCCGAAGCTGTGTCCCTCGTTCAGCCACAGGTTGCGCTGGCCCCAGGCCGGGCCGATCAGCGGGCTGCCGTCCGGGGTGTAGGCGATCGGGCCGTTGACGATGTCCTTGATGCCGCAGTTGGCGAGCGCGGGCACGCGCCGCTGCGCCGCCTCGACGTGCGGCAGCAACCGCTCCAGATCACCCTCGAACAGGCTCTTGCCGAACCAGTCGGGTACGCCGTCGGCGAAGCGCGCCGGGGCGCCCGCCTCGTAGGGGCCGAGGATCCAGCCCATGCGCTCCTCGCGCAGGTAGTAAGACTGGTCGGATTCGCGCAGCACCGCGAGCTCGCGGCCGCCGGCCTGGCGGTACGCCTTGAGCTCGGGGGACTCGTCGTAAACGATGTACTGGTGCTCGACGGGAATGGAGGGCACGTTGATCCCGAACAGCCGCCCGGTCTGGCGCGCGTAATTGCCCGTGGCGCACACCACGTGCTCGGCCGTGATCTCACCCTGGTTGGTGGTCAGTCGCCACTCGCCGGAGGCCGTGCGGGCCACCGCGGTCACCTCGGTCTGCTCGTGAATCTGCGCGCCGCGTGCGCGCGCGCCCTTGCGCAGCGCCATGGTCAGGTCCGCCGGCGCGATGTGCCCGTCGTCCGGGTGGTACAACGCGCCGACGATGGGAGCGGTGTCGGCGCCGCCGCCGAGCTCGACCAGCGGCCACAATTCGCGCACCTCCTGCGGACCGATGACGCGAAAGGGCACCCCGATGGTGTTCGCCGTGCCGCAGTACTTCAGGTACTCGTCCATGCGCGCCTTGCACGTGGCGAGGCGCAGGTTCCCGGTGACATGGAAGCTCACGTCCTGGCCGGTCTCGGCGGGCAGGCGCTTGTACAGATCGACCGAATACTTGTGCAGCTGGCCGACGGTGTAGCTCATGTTGAACAGCGGCAGCAGGCCCGCCGCGTGCCACGTCGAACCGGCGGTCAGCTCGGACCGCTCCAGCAGCACCACGTCGGACCAGCCCTTCAGCGCAAGGTGGTACAGCGTGCTGACGCCGACCACGCCGCCGCCGATCACCACGACGCGGGCATGACTTTTCATGGTTCGCCGATCTCCCATTTCAAGGTAGGCACGAGTGTAGCGGGCGCCCGTCCGTGCAAGAGGCCAATTGCGACAGTCCGTTGTTGGAATGCGTCAGGACGGGGTCGGTCCGAGGCGATCGGAGCCGCCCGGGCGCCGGGGCCGATATCGAGAACACGACAACCGGATGTCGGAATCAGGCATTGTCCGACCATGCGGTGGCATAATCGAACGAGGCTCGGTGGCTCGACGTTCCCCCCCCGGAGGGTGTCTTGGATTCATCGCCGGCACTGCGCAAGTGCAAGTACGTGTTCCTGACCCTGCCCAACTACTCGTTGATCGCCGTGGCGAACGCGCTGGAGCCGCTGCGCATGGCCAACCGGCTCATGGGCAAGGACGTGTACGAGTGGGCGCTGGTGAGCATGGACGGTCGCCCCGCCGAGGCGAGCAGCGGGCTCGCGCTGTCGCCCACCGGTTCGCTCGAGAAGCTCGCCGCTCCCGACATCGTGTTCGTCTGCGGCGGCGTCAAGGTTCGTGACGCGGTCTCGCCGGCCCTGATCGCCATGCTGAAGCGGCTCGCCGAACGGCGCATTCCGCTGGGGGCATTGTGCACCGGGGGCTACGCGCTCGCGCGCGCGGGCCTGCTCGATCATTTTCGCGCGACCATCCACTGGGAGAACCTGTCGGCCCTGCGAGAGGAGTTCCCGCGCGTGCGCATCAGCGATCAGCTGTTCACCATCGACCGGGACCGCTACACCTGCTCGGGGGGTACGGCGCCGCTCGACCTGATGCTGAACCTGATTCAACAGAAGCTCGGCGTCCGCATCTCGAAGCTGGTTTCCGAGCAGTTCATCGTCGAGCGGGTGCGCAACGACTCGGACCGCCAGTACGTGCCGCTGCGGGCGCAGGTCGGTCCGTCGCATCGCGGCCTGATCCGCGTGGCCCAGCTCATGGAGGAGAACATCGAGAAGCCGCTGCCGCTCGAGAAGATCGCGCGCATGACCGGATTGTCGCGCCGGCAGATCGAGCGGCTGTTCAAGCGCGATCTGAACTGCGTGCCCAAACGCTACTATCTCGAAATGCGCCTGAAACGCGCTCGCGAGCTGCTGTTGCAGACGGCCATGCCCATCATGGACATCACCGCCGCCTGCGGCTTCCAGTCGCCGCCGCACTTCTCGAAGTGCTATCGCAATCAGTTCGGGCACCCGCCGAGCGCGGAGCGCAAGATCGCCCCCGGCCGGGGGAGCGGCGCCTGAGCGGAACGGGCGTGCGAGCGCGGTCGTGTCCATCGCAATAGAGGTCGCCTCGGGGCAAGGTCGGCGCGCGCAATGCTGATATCGTGCGCGGCGCCCCACGATTACGGCCCGAGGACCTTCCGATGAACGCGCGCGACCAACTGATCGACCGACTGAGACGGCGCGACCCGCGCGGCGCCCTCGAGCGCGCGCTGTACGTCGATCCGCAGATCTACCAGGTCGAACTCGAGGAGATCTGGTACAAGGAGTGGCTGTTCGCCGGCCACGACTGCGAGCTGAAGTCGCCGGGCAGCTTCCTCACGGTGCAGGTGGGCGAGTATCCGGTGGTGGTGCTGCGGGATCGCGACGGAGGCCTGCGCGCCTTCCACAATTCCTGCCGGCACCGGGGATCGCGCATCTGCACCACCGAGCACGGCAGCGCGCCGCGGCTCGTGTGCCCCTACCACCAGTGGACCTACGCGCTCGACGGGCGGCTGATCGCCGCGCGCGACATGGACGGCGGCTTCGACAAGACGCGGTACTCCCTCAAGTCCGTGCACTGTGCGAGCGTCGGCGGCTACGTGTGGATCTGCCTGGCGCCGGTCGCCCCGGATTTCGAGCCCCTGCGCCGTCAGCTGGAGCCGTACTTCCTGCCGCATCACCTGCACCGGACCAAGGTGGCCTTCGAGTGCACCATCGTCGAGGAGGCGAACTGGAAGCTCGTCTGGGAGAACAACCGCGAGTGCTACCACTGCGCGGGCAACCATCCCGAACTGTGCCGCACCTTTCCCGAGGAGCCGGTCATCACCGGCGTCTCGGGCGGCTTCGCCAATCCGCGCATCGCCGCCAAGTGGGCGCGGTGGGAGTCCATCGGCCTGGAGAGCCAGTACCGCCTCTCGGCCGACGGTCAATGCCGCACCGTGCGCTACCCGTTGATCGAGGGCGCCACCTGCTACACCATGGACGGGCGCGCCGCGGTCCGCCGCCCGCTGTCGGATGCGGTCACCGAGCCGGACGTCGGCACGCTGCTGCTGTTCCACTTCCCGACGACCTGGAACCATGTGATGGCGGACCACGCGACCACCTTTCGGCTGCTGCCGCTGTCGCCGACGCGGACGCAATTGACCACGAAGTGGCTGGTTCACGAGGATGCCGTGGAGGGTGTGGACTACGACCTGAAGCGGCTCACCGAGGTTTGGATGGCCACCAACGACGAGGATCGCCGGGTGTGCCAGGAGAACCAGATCGGCGTGAATTCGCCGGCCTACGAGCCGGGTCCCTATTCGGACGTGCACGAGGCCGGCTGCCGGCAGTTCCTCGACTGGTACGGGACGCGGCTGCGCCAGCGACTGGAGGCCGGGGCGCCCTGAGCGCGGCGCCTCAGGCGCGCGGCGGTCCCAGCGCTTCCTGCAGGGGTCCCAGCCAGGGCTCGAAGCGGCGCCACTGGTCGAGGCCCTCCTTGAATATGGGCCGTCTGACCTGCTCCGAGCTCGCGGTGCGCACGCTGCGCTCGGTCTTGTGGAACTCGAGACAGGCGGGGTCGAATTCCAGGCCGCAGAACTCGAGCAGCCGCCGCACGTTGCCCTCGAGGTCCTCGACCACATCCTCGTGCTGCACACGCAGGACCTTGCCGGGCAACACGCGGTCCCAGTGCGCCATGAGTTCCTCGTAGGAGCGGTAGTAACGGGCGATGTCCTCGAGCCCGTAGGTGAACTCCTGCCCCGAGGCGAACAGCTGCTTGAAATTGCTGAAGCAGCAGGCCATGGGCTCGCGGCGCGCATCGATGATCTTCGCGTTGGGCAGGATCAGGTGGATCAGCCCGATGTGCCGGAAATTGTTGGGCATCTTGTCGATGAATCGCGGCTTGCCGGTCCGGTACACGCGGGTATCCGCGAGATACTTCTCGCCGAGCGCGAGGCAGTCGGCGGGCGACAGCTCGCGCAGGATCCCGGGATAGCGGGGCTCCTCGCCGATCTGCTCGCGTCCCTGCAGCTCATGCACGATCTGCGCAATGTTGGCGAGCTCCGCCGTGCCCTCGACCGCCGGATGGGAGGCGAGAATCTGCTCGAGCAGTGTCGAACCGGCACGCGGCAGGCCGACGATGAAGATCGGCTCGGGGCTCGCGCAGCCGACGCCCGCGCGGGCCGCGAAGAACTCCGCCGTGCACACGGCGGCCTGCAGGCGTGCGTTGCGCTCGATGGGCTCGGGCCGATAGCGGATCTCGGCGCTCTTGAGCGCGTTGCCGCGCGTGTAGTAGCGGAACGATTCGGCGTACTCGCCCCGATCCTCGAGCGCCTTGCCGAGCGCGAAGCACAGGTGGTAGCGGTCGACCAGGGGCGTGCCGCGCGCCGCCTCCTCGGCGCGCATGCGCGCCAATTCGTCGTCCGGGAACCGGTAGGTCTTGAGGTTCGCGAGACTCCAGTAGGCGTCGCCGTAGTTCGGCCGCGCGGCTGCGGCCGCGCGATAGGCCTCGATCGCCTCCGGCTGGCGGCCCAGGGTCTTGAGCGTGTGCGCCACGGACAGGTGCAGCTCGGCCGGCTGCGCGGCACCCTCCAGCAGGCCGCGATACATCCCGAGCGCCCGCTCGTGGTCGCCCATGCCCACCAGGGTGGTCGCATAGGTGGTGCGGTAGGCGCGGTTGTCGGGCTCCAGGGCGAGCAGCTGGTCGAGCTGCTCGAGGGCCTGCGCGTGCTTGTGCCGGCGCAGCAGGGTCAGGGCATAATCGTAGCGCGCCGCCCGGTAGTCCGGGGCCAGGGCGAGGACCGCCGCGAGCAGCGTCTCGGCGTCGTCCAGCACGTCGCGCTGCATGCCGATGCGGGCGAGCAGGCGCATGGCCTCCACGTGGTCGCCGTGCGTCAGCAGGTAATCGCGCACGATGCGCTCGGCCGGGACCAGTTCGCCGTCGGAGAACATGGCGGTGGCGGCGACGATCTCGGGCGGCAGGCGCGCGAGCGTGTCGACGTGCGCGCCGGCGGTGTCCGCCTCGCGGGGCTGTCCGGTCATGCGGTACAGCGACTGCAGCGTGCGCCAGCTCGCCGGCAGCGCCGGATTGAGGTTCACGGCGACCAGGAACGCCTCGATGGCGTTGGGCGCGTCACGCAACGCGACGTAGCAGTGCCCGCGCTCCTGGTACAGGCGGCTGAAATTCGGGTGCACGGCCTGCAGCCGGGCGAGGGCCGTGAGGGCTTCGGGAACGCGGCCGAGGCAGCGCAGGGCCACGGCGGTCATGTACAGCACGTCGCGGTTCTCGGGCACGGCGCGCACGAGCGCCTGCGCCCCTTCGAGCGCGTCGGGGAACCGGCGCTGCTCGAGCAGCGCGCGGATGCGAAGCACCTCGGCTTCGACGGGCGAAGGCGCGGGAATCTCCGCGCGCGCCTGGGCGTTGTCGGTAGTCAGCTCACCTCTCCCATCGGCCATGACCGTCCCACCAGGGGGGCCGGGCGGGCGGGTGCGGGGCCGAAAGCCCGCGCCCGCCCGCCCGGTGGGTTGCCGGGAGCCGGCTCAGAACTTGTAGCCGAAACTCACCCCGAGAACCCGCGGACGAATGATAGTCTGCTGCTCCGCGAATTGCGCCGTCGAGGTGAACACGGCGGCATGCGAGTCGCCCAGGTTCTGGCCGTACATCTGCACGTTCCACGCGTCCTTGGCGATGCCCATGGAGGCATCGAAGGTCGAGTAGGCCGGGTTCTCGAAGCGCAGCAGCGTGGTGTTGATCGCGCCGCCGGTCGACAGCGACGGGTTGCTGCCCGCCTGGGTGAACGAGTGCCCGGTGTGCGTGCCGCCGCCCTGCACGAAGGCGTGATAGTCGTTCAGCATCCACTCATACCGCAGCCGCAGGTTCAGCTGGATCGGCGGCGAATTCGCGGTCGGGCTGCCGATCGGACCGTAGGGGTTCGGGATGGCGGTGATCGCCTTGCCGTATTCCGCCACCACCGCGGGATTGGCGCTGGTGAGCAGGGCCGGATTGTTGGCGATCAGGTACGGCGAGTTGGTCTGCTCGCTGCTGTTCCACGAGGCCGCGCCGGTGGCGGTGAGGCCCTGCATGAGCTGGGCGGTGAGCGAGGTCTCGAGGCCGCGGATCCGGTAGTTCGGGCCGTTCGTCCCGAAGGACAGATTGCCCGTCTGGCCCGGGTCGAAGAACCCGAACTGCACGTTGTCCCAGTTCTCCTGGTAGATGGCGCCGTTCCACTGCAGGCGGTGCTCGAAGAACTCGGTCTTCCAGCCCAACTCGTTGTTGGTGAGCGAATCCGACCCGTACTGCAGCGGCGTCACGAATTGCTTGACGCCGTCGATGCCCGGGATGCCGGCGATGCCCTCGCGATTGAAGCCGCCGGGGCGGAAGCCCTGCGACCAGGTGTAATAGATCATGGCGTCCGACGTGACGTGCCAGGTCAGGTTCGCGCGGCTCTTGAATCCCGAATAGGTCGAGTGCAGGTTCTCCGCGCCCAGATTGACCGAGTACGGGGCGTTCGAGGTGCACGGCGCGGGGCCAGCCTGGTAGCAGCCGAAGCTGCTGACCACGGTGCCTTGCTCGAAATTCGAGAAATGGTAGTAGCGCGTGCCGGCGGTGAAGGTGAGCACCTTGGGCAGCAGGTCCACGTCGAACGAACCGAAGAACGCGTATTGCTTGTAGCCGCGCTGCACGTCCTCGAAGAAGGCCGTGTTGTCGTTGCGGATCGACGGATTGGTCGTGCTCGAGCCGGGCACCGGCCCCACGTTGGTGAGGCAGCCGGTGTTGTTGATGGCGCTGCAGGCCGGCAGCGTCTTGTAGGACCAGTCGGTCTGGTCCTGGATCTCCTGATCCTCCCAGAACGCGCCGACGATGCCGCGGGTGCGCCAATCGTCCGGCGTGCTCAGCCGGATCTCGTGGCTCTGATGGGTGTTGCGCTCCTGCTCGCGCCAGGAGGACTGCGGCGAGTAGCAGGTCGAGGCCAGACCGCCGCCCGCCCCGTGGCACTGATAGTAATCGGCGTACACGCCGCGCGCGTAGTTCGTGTAGTCCTGCACCTGGTCGACGTTGCGCACCAGGTAGCCGCCGGTGTACACGAGCTTGAGGTCCCCGACCTTGCCGTTCAGGGTCCAGGCCGTGTTCTCGAACTTGTCCTTGTCGTAGGAGGGGCTGAACAGGCTCACCTGCGTCGGGGCCAGCGCCACGCCGTCGGAACTATAGGGCATCTGGTAGAACACCCCCTGGGCGTTCATGTTCTGGTAGGTCTGCGCGAGCAGCACGTTCCAGTCGTCGTTGATCTTCCACAACGCCTCGGCACGTATGCCCTGGTAGGTCACCGGGTTGATGTCGTTCTGCGCGATGTTGTAGTTGTTGATCACCGAGGCGCCCGGCGGCACCTGGCACGGGGTGGTCTTCGGTCCGCATCCGGAGGGATAGTTCGCGTAGTGGATGCCGAGATCGCTCGCCTTGCGCGTGAAGGTCGAGGGCACGTTGTCGATGTAGCCGCCGCGCGTGTCGTTGTAGACCACCGCGCGCACCGCCAGCGTGTCGGAGATCAACGGCAGGTTGATCATGGCCTCCACGTTGGTGTTGTTGCCGCCGCCCGCCGTGGTGCCGTACCCGGCCGTGACGTTGCCCTCGGTGACGTCGAGCTTCGGCTTGTTCGTGATGTAGCGCACCACGCCCGCCTGCGCGCCGGCGCCGAACAGGGTGCCCTGCGGGCCCTCGAGGACTTCGATGCGTTCGAGGTCCGCCGCGTAGATGTCGAGATTGCGCCCCGGGAGCTGGCCGGACTGATCGTCCAAGTAGATGGCGACGTTCGGGAATCCGCCGATCGTGCCGCTCGACTGGGTGCCGGCGGAGCCGACGCTCAGGCCGCGCATGAAGATGTTGCCCTGGCCGGGACCATTGGTCGGCATGGTCACGTTCGGCAGGTATTTCACGAAATCGTCGAAGGTCTGGACGTTGAGCTTGCCGAGCGTCTCGCCCGTGAAGGCCTGGATCGTGATGGGCACGTCCTGCAGATTCTCGCTGCGGCGCTGCGCCGTGACCACGATTTCCTGCAGGCCCGTGGACTCGCTGGCTGCCGCTCCCGCGTCGGCCGCGGATGCGGCATTGGCTGCGCCGGAGGCGGTGCCGCCCAGAATGGCGGCGATCGCATAGGTCAATTTTTGGTTCGAGTTCATGCATCCATCCCCTACGGTTTAGAACTTATTCGTCGGTCTAGCGAACTAGCCGGAGCCCCTCCCGAGAATCCCTGCTTTTTCCCGAGCATAACATCGTGAACTTCGTGAGACAGCGCTCCGACGTTTTAAAAGCGCCGTACTCATGTCAAATACCGACCAATTATCCCGGCCAATTATCGGATCCATTCAGCGTTCCTGCGCGGGCCCGTCGGCGAGCCGCTGCGGGAATCCGGAGGCGCGCAGCGGCGTGCCGATGGCGTCCTCGAGTAGTTTCACGATCATCGACGACCAGGCCGCGCCGCCGTAGCGCGCGCGGCCCTCGATGAAGATCTGCTCCATCAT
>JAJXZV010000378.1 GCA_021779875.1 Pseudomonadota bacterium | reverse complement strand
TCTTTGCGCTGTTCGTCATTGCGAGCGGCTTGTCCTTTCTCGAGACCTCGGCCAACCCCTTCGTCACGGTGCTGGGGGCACCCGAGGGGGCCGAGCGGCGGCTGAACTTCGCCCAGGCGTTCAACCCGCTCGGCTCGATCGCCGGGGTGGCGATCGGCCGGTTTTTCATCTTCTCGGTGCCGCCGGAGAGCCGCGCCGAACTTGCGGCGCTGCGTCCGGCGGCACGGGCGGCCTACTACGGCGCTCAGACCCGGGTGGTCCAGATGCCCTACGTGCTGATCGGCGTGACGGTCATTGTACTGGCGGTGCTCATCGTGGCGACGCGCTTTCCGATGGCGCAGGACGATGCGCTCGGGGCGCACGCGCAGCGCAGCGGGTGGCGCGCGTTGCTGATGCGACCGCGCCTTGCGTTCGCCGTCGTGGCGCAGTTTTTCTACGTCGGGGCGCAGGTGGGGGTGTGGAGTTATTTGATCCGCTACGCCGAGGGCACGATTCCGGGCACCGCCGATCGGACCGGCGCGGACTATCTGCTCCTCTCGCTGGTGCTGTTCATGCTCGGGCGCTTCGCCGGCACGGCGCTGATGCGGCGAGTTGCTCCGGCCCGGCTGTTGGCGCAGTTCGCGGCGATCAACGCGCTGCTGGCGGCGCTCGCCGTCGCGGTGCCGGGACGGATCGGACTGACCGCGTTGATCGCCGTGAGCTTCTTCATGTCCGTGATGTACCCGACGATCTTCGCACTCGGCGTGCAGGGGCTCGGCGAGCTGCGCAAGCTCGCCGCCTCGGTGCTGGTGATGGCGATCATCGGCGGGGCGGTGCTGACCCCGGCGATGGGCGCGCTCTCGGGCTGGGCCGGCATCCGTGCATCGATGGCGGTACCGCTGATCGGATTTGTCGTCGTGCTGGCGTTCGCGGTGTACGTGCAGCATCTGAGCGTTGGGGAGAAATTCGTATGAAACGTCTGGTGTTCGCGTTGGATTTGGTCGATGACCGTGAGGCGATCGCCGAGTACGAAGCCTGGCATCAGGCCGGTCGAGTCTGGCCGACGGTGCTCGAATCGTTGCGCGCCTGCGGACTGGAGAACGTGGAGATCTTCCGCACCGGCAACCGACTGTGTCTGATCATGGATGCGCCGGACACGTTCTGCCTCGAAGCGAAGGCCGCCGCCGATGCCGTGAATCCGGAAGTGCAGGCGTGGGAGCGGCTGATGTGGCGGTTTCAGCGCGCACTTCCGTGGGCCGCGCCGGGCCAGAAATGGGTGCCGATGCCGCGGATGTTCTCCCTGGCGCAGCTCAGTGCGACGGCGGCTCCGGCGCCGGTGGCCGAGGTCGCGACGCGGCGTAAACCCGTGGCGATGCATGCGCCGCGGACCGGACTGCCGCGCAGCGAATCGCGCGCGGTGGTGCGCGGACGCGCGGAATTCCTGGCGTTTCGTGCGGCGACGCCGACGGTGGACCGATCGGGCGCCGAGCACGTGGCCCGCAGGTCCAAATGAGGCTCGCGGTCCTCAGGGTAGGGCCGGTGCTCGCGGCGCTGGCGCTCGGCGCGGGCGTCCCGGTCCGCGCCGAGGCGGCGCTCGCGCCGGGGCCTGTGGCGCCGCTCCTGTATGCCACCTTCCAGGACCATGCCGTGCTGCAGCGCGGGGTTGCGATCCCGGTGTGGGGTGAGACTCGCCCGGGCGCGACGGTGCGCGTCCGTCTGGCCGGTGAGAGGGGCAGGGCGCGCGCGAGCGCATCGGGCCGATGGCGCACGACGCTTCCGGCACTGCCGGCCGGCGGGCCGTACAGGCTGAGCGCGGTGAGTAGCGCCGGAGCGCACGAAACGGTGACCGACGTGATGATCGGGGACGTGTTCCTGTGTTCCGGTCAGTCGAACATGGAGTACCCGACGCGCATCGCCGACGGCTACGACTCTGCGGTGCGCAGCGCGCACAACCGGATGATCCGGTTGTTTCACGTGCAGCGATGGCGCAGCGTGGTGCCCCGGCGCACCTTCGGTGCCGGGGCGCGTTGGCGGGTCGTGAGCCCGAAGTCCGTCCGCAATTTCTCTGCGGTGTGTTACCTGTTCGGGCGCTCGCTGCAGCCGTCGATCGGAGTGCCGGTCGGGTTGATCGAGTCGGCGTGGGGCGGCTCGCTGATCCAGGCATGGATCGGCGCGCGGCACATCCGCCGGCTGGGCGGATTCGGTCCGCAGTTGCAGCTGCTGCCGGTGTACCAGGCCTCACCCGCGCAGGCTCAGCGGGCGTGGAATCGGATCGCCGCCGCATGGTGGCACGCGCATGATCCGGCCAGTGCCGCGGCCCTGCCGTGGTTCGCACCGCACTATGACGATGCGCATTGGGCCAGCATCGTTCCGGATGGCACGTGGCGTGTCTGGAACGTGCCTCGGCTGAAGACGTTCAACGGCATCGTGTGGATGCGCAAGACACTCACGCTGCCGGCGCAGGCGGCCGGCGAGACGGCCGTGCTGTCCCTCGGAGCGATCGATCAGTCGGATATCACCTACGTGAACGG
>JAJXZV010000288.1 GCA_021779875.1 Pseudomonadota bacterium | reverse complement strand
ACCAGCGCGGCGGCCCCGCAGGCCGCCGCGAGCTGCGGCGCGCGGGCGCGCGCCCCGGCGGCGAACACCGGCACGTACGCGAGACCCAGCAGGACGCCGCTCGCGAATCCGAGCACGTGGCCGAGAACGTCGACGTGCTCCGTGCCGGCGCCGAGCATCGCGAGCAGGCTCACGCCCGCGAGCAGCGGCATCGCGCGGCGCCGCCAGCGCTCCTCGGGCGTCCATGCCGAGAGCCAGCCGAAACCGCTGAGCAGCCCTAGGCCGCCGAAGACCGCGGTCGACGCGCCGAGCGCCCGATGGTCGGCCGGCGCCACGAGCATGTCGAGCAGGTTGCCGGCCGCACCGGCCGCGAGGATTCCGGCCCAGGCGAATCCGGCGCCGAACAGCCGGCTGGCGAGCACCCCCACCCAGGTGCCGAACAGCAGGTTCCCGAGCAGGTGCTCCGGCCCGGCATGCAGCGTGAGCGCGGTCACGGCCCGCCACCACTGGCGCGAGCCCGCGTCGAGTTCGCCGGCCGCATACCAATCCAGGCGCCAGGCATCGATCCCCGCCAGGAACGCGATCCCCAGCAGCAGTCCGACGTAGGCCACGGCGCCGCCGAGCGCCTGGCCCGCCGGGAACGGCGCACGCGCCGCACCGGACCCGCCCCGGGCGGCGGCCCGCGCGCCGGCCCGTTCGGCCGCGTAGCGGGCGAGTTCCTCCAGGGCGGCGTCCCCGGTTTCCGCCGGGACCCACAGGCTCCAGCCGCCGCCCTCGAAGCGCAGGCCGTAGGGCAGGCCGCGCGCGGCGAGCACCAGGGCGAATTCGTCGCAGGCGGCGCGCGTGCCGCTGAAGGCGACCACGCCGCTTGGATCGAGGTCTGGCCGGATGCCGGTCATGATGGACCTGCATGGGGACGATCGAGGGCAATTCAACGCGGACCGGCCGCGGCGGCCGCGCTCAGGTGCGCCGCGCCTGCTCGCTCAGCAGCCGGTAGATCTGCAGCACCCGCGGCACGTAGGCCTGGGTCTCGAGGAACGGCGGGATGCGCCCGCCGTTGCGCTCGACCGCCTCCTCGCCCGCGTTGTAGGCCGCGAGCGCGAGCCGCACGTCGTGGCCGAAGCGGTCCATCAGGAACCTGAGGTAGCGCGCGCCGCCGTGCACGTTCTCGCGCGGATCGAACGGATCCGACACGCCGAAGCGCGTGGCCGTCGCCGGCATCAACTGCATCAATCCGACCGCCCCGCGCCTGGAGACCGCGCGTGAATTGAAGCCCGATTCGACCACGATCACGGCGCGCAGGAGATTGGCCTCCACGGCCGAGTTGCTGGCGGCCCGCTCGATGATCGAGTCGTACTGCGTCGCGCGTGCGAGCAATCGAGGGTCGTAGTGCTGGCCGCTCTCGGTCAACTCCCGGGGCGAGAGGATCAGACGGCGGTAGCGGCCGTCGTCGGGCACGTCGGTGTAGTGCCGGACGCCGTCGGCATCGACGTACGAGTAGATCGCGGTGCGCGCCCGCGCATCGCCCGCCGCGACCACCGCCGCGGCCGCCAGCAGCGTGCACGCCAGTCGTGATCCGAACGCCATGTGAAGATGCCCTCGATGCCCCAGCGTGCAACATAGGGCGGATCCCGGCGCCGGCGCTGCGACGCGCGTCATGGAATTGGCCCCCGCCGGGGCGCCGGGGCCGCCCGCACGCCGACGTGCGCGGCCGCGTCCCCTCGTTATATCATGTCGTGATATATCCGAACCGACCGACGAGGGCCGCCCGCACGTGATGTCCAAGGCACAATTCACCGCGCTATCCGATTTTCGCTCCCACCTGGCGGGATTCCTGCGCTTCAGCGAGCGCGCCTCGCGCGCCGCCGGGATCATGCCAACCCAGTACCTGCTGCTGCTGCACGTCCGCGGTTTTCCCGGCCGGGACTGGGCCACGGTCGGGGAACTCGCCGAACGGCTGCAGTCGAGCCCGCACGGCACCACCGCCCTGATCGGCCGCTGCGCCCGCCTGAAGCTGGTCGACAAACGCCGCAGCGCCGGCGACGCCCGGCGCGTCGAGATTCACCTGACCGCCCGCGGGCAACGGCTGGTGGAGCGGATCGCGGAGCGGCATCGCGAGGAGCTGCAATCCCTGCGCGAGGTCTTCCGGGTGGCGTATGTCAACTGAGGCCGGCCGCGACGGGACGGCCGCGCGCGGCAGCGATTTCGCGACCGACAGCCGGCTGCTGCTGCTGTCGGGATTCGCGCTGGTCATCGGCGCGGCGAGCACCGTCGGCGCGATGGCGTTGCTCGGCGCGATCCGATTCTTCACGAACCTGTTCTTCTTCCAGACGCTCTCTCTGGCGAACCGGTCGCCCGCGGGGAACCACCTCGGCCTGGCGGTCATCGTCGTGCCCTCGCTCGGCGGCCTGATCGTCGGCCTGATGGCGCGTTACGGCAGCGAGAAGATCCGCGGCCACGGCATCCCCGAGGCGATCGAGGCGATCCTGTTCGGCAAGAGCCGCATGTCGCCGAAGATCGCCGTGCTGAAGCCGCTCTCCTCCGGCATCGCGATCGGCAGCGGCGGGCCGTTCGGGGCCGAAGGCCCGGTCATCATGACCGGCGGCGCGCTGGCGTCGCTGCTCGCGCAGGCCTTCCACCTGACCGCCTCGGAGCGCAAGGCGCTCCTGGTGGCCGGCGCCTGCGCCGGCATGACCGCGGTGTTCGGCACGCCGCTCGCCGCCGTGCTGCTGGCGGTCGAGCTGCTCCTGTTCGAGCTGCGTCCGCGCAGCCTCCTGCCCGTGGCGCTCGGCTGCGCGGTGGCGGGGTTCCTGCGGCCGCTGTGGGCCGGCTCCGGTCCGCTGTTCCCGCTCCAGACTCCCGAGGCGACGCCGCTCGCGATGATCTCGTGCTGCCTCGCCGGCCTCGCGGCCGGGGCCGTCTCGGCGTTGATGACCCGCTCGCTCTACTTCGTGGAGGATGCCTTCGCCCGCCTGCGATGCCACTGGATGTGGTGGCCCGCGATCGGCGGACTGGCCGTCGGCGTGGGTGGATACATCGAGCCGCGCGCGCTCGGCGTCGGCTACGACGTCATCGGCGATCTGCTGCGGCATCACCTGCTGCTGACCGCCGCGCTGGGCCTGCTGCTCGTCAAGGCGTGCATCTGGACGATCGCGCTCGGCTCGGGGACTTCCGGCGGCGTTCTGGCGCCGCTGCTCATGATCGGCGCGGGATTGGGCTCGGTCCTCGGCGCGTGGCTGCCGGGCGGAAGTCCGCAGCTCTGGGCGCTGGTCTGCATGGCCGCGATCCTCGGCGGCACCATGCGCGCGCCCATGACCGCCGTCGTGTTCGCGTTCGGACTCACCCACGACGTCAACGCCTTCCTGCCGACGATGCTCGGCTGCGCGGTCGCCTACGGTTTCACGGTCATCGTCATGCCGCGCTCCATCCTGACCGAGAAACTCGCCCGCCGCGGCCGGCACGTGTTCCGCGAATACGGGGTGGATCCCCTCGAGCGCCATTTCGTCGACGAGGTGATGACCCGGGACGTCGTGACCATCCCGGCGACGCAGCTCGTGCGCGAGGCGATGGCGGACCATTTCGGCCCGAGCCAGAGGCACCGCGCGTACCCCGTGACCCAGGGCGCCCGGTTGGTCGGCATGCTGGATCGGGCCATGCTCGCCGCCCTGCCGAAGGAAGCCCTCGACCGTCCGGTGTCCGAGCTGCTCGCGGCGAACGACTCGCCCGGCGCGTTCGCCGTGCCGGGCGACACCTGCCGGGCCGCCGCCTCGCGCCTCGCCGCCGGCGGCCACGAGCGCCTGCCGGTCGTCGACGAGGGCGCCTCCCGGCGCCTGGTGGGCATCGTCAGCCGCAGCGACCTGCTGAAGCCATCGCGCGTGGTCCACGACGAGGACTCCCGCCGCGAACAGGTCTTCGGCCGCATTCGGCGAGCGGCGCGGTACGCGCGGGATTGAAGGCTGAGCTCCTCCGCAGTCCGTGACGCTCGCCGATCACCACCTCGCGATTCTCGTGCTGCACGTCGGCTGCGTGGGTCTGTCGGGCGGCCTGTTCGCGGTCCGCGGCGTGCTGCGCGTCCGCAACTCCGCGCTGGCCAATCACGCCCTGGCGCGCACCGCTTCCCACGTGGTGGACACCGCGCTGATACTGGCCGCCGTGCTGCTCACGCGGATCCTGCGCCAATACCCCTTCGTCGACGGCTGGCTGACCGCCAAGGTCCTGTGGCTCGCCGCGTACATCGCACTGGGCACGGTGGCCCTGAAGCGCGCGCGGACCACCGCCGGCCGCGCGGCCGCATTCGCCGCGGCGCTCGCCGTCTACGGGTTCATCGTCGGGATTGCGGTCGCTCATCGGCCGGCGGGCTGGCTGGCCTTGATTCACCGAGGGACTTGAGCGCGGCCGGAAATGCGTTCAGCACGACCCGCACGGCGGGTTCGACCTCCACCTACCGTGGTTTCCACGTACAGATCGGCCGCCGGCGGCGCGCGATACTCCCGCCAGTCCATCCCGGGCCCAGGCCATGCAACTCACGAAGTTCTCGGACTACGCGCTGCGCGTTCTCATGTACGTGGCCCAAGGCGAGGGCCGGCCGGCGACCATTGCCGAGATCGCGCGCGCCCACGGGATCTCGCGGGCGCACCTCATGAAGGTCGTGAACCGTCTGGCGCAGCGGGGATATCTCACCACGCAGCGCGGCAAGGGCGGCGGGATCGCCCTCGGCCGGCCCGCGGCCGGCATCTCGGTGGGGCAGGTGGTGCGGGATTTCGAGACCCTGCCGATGGTCGATTGCCTCGTGCCGAGCCGCGACGGCGCCTGCCGGCTCGTCTCGTGCTGCGGACTGCAGCATGCGGTGCAGCTGGCGCAGCACGAATTCATGGGCGCGCTCGATCGGCGCACCCTGGCCGAGATCAGCCGGATCAGCTGCCGCGCGCAGCCCGCGGCGGCGGCGGCCTCATTGGCCGACTGACGGGCGTCGGACCGATCAAGGAATCGGATCGATCAAGGCAGGATCGTCGTGCCGCGGGGAGTTGACCCGCGGGCTCACCGGATACGCGCGCATCGCGGCCTCCGGATAGGGCAACAGGGCCGCGGCCGCCTGTTCCGCACTGCCTTCGAGCCAGGCGGTGCGCTGCGATCGCGGCAGGATCGCGGGCATGCGCTTCTTGGCGTTGTGGATCTCGGCCATCAGCGCATTGGCCGGCAGCGTCACGATCGTGCAGGACTCGAGCACCGTGCCGTCCTCGCGGCGCGACCGCTCCCACAATCCGGCGAATCCGAACATCGGCTGATCGGTCAGGTGCACGTAGAACGGTTGCTTGCCGCCGTCCGGGTTCACGTGCCACTCGTAGAAACCGAGCGCGGGCACGATGCAGCGCTGCCCGGCGCGCCAAGGCCCGCGAAAGCTCGCGCTCTGCGCGAGGCCCTCCGCGCGTGCATTGAACGTACTGTACTTGCCGGGTATCCCCTTGGCGAAGTGGGGCACCAGACCCCAGCGCATCAGCACGCCCGCGGGGTGGCCTCCGAGACTGCGCACCACGGGAACGGACCGCGACGGCGCCACGTTGAAGCTCGCCGGAAACCGCCACTCGGCGTGGACCAGGGTGAATTCGCGCTCGATCGAGGCGTCGTCGGGCGACACGTAGCGGCCGCACATGGCCGAAGATTCTACGCGGCCGGCATCGCAAGGTTAACGCAGATTTAACCTGGGACCGGCAGCCGGGCACGGATTTATGGCACCGGCCCTGTCTACAATCGGCCGAGGACCGTCAATGTCCGCCCGATGGATAATTATTATGACGACGCCACTTGATGCAGTGCCGCACCCCCGGTCGGGCCGCCGATGAACGTCCCCGAACCCGCCCTCTCGGAAGCGGTCGCCTCGACGCTGCCCGCCGGCGCGGCCGCCGCCGATCGAGCCGGCGCCGCCGGCTTGAAGGCCTGGATGCTCACGGTGGCGCTGTTCCTGGTGCCCCTGGTCACCTACTGGCCCGCCACCTTCCATGACTACGGTCTGCGGGACGATTACTCGAACCTGCGCGAGGCGCTCGAGGAGCACGGCAAGGTGCTGCAGTTCTGCGCCTCGCACGCCCGGCCCCTCTACGGCTGGCTGCTGCAGGCGACCTACGGCGAGGCGGCCAGCGTGCAGAACCTCGCGTGGCTTCGGTTCGGCGCCGCGCTGCTGCTCGGCGCGATCTCGGTGGTCATGTTCCGCGCCCTGCGCGCCTGCCATTGGTCGTTCAACACCAGCCTGTGCCTCGCCCTGCTGCTGGCGCTGGTGCCGGCCGCCCAGGTGATCGCCGGCTGGGCGGTCGGCTGGCCCTATGCGCTCACGGCCCTGCTGAGCCTCGCGGCGTATTTCGCCGTCGACGGCGCCCTGCGGGCGCCGCCCGCGGCGCGCCGCAGCCGCACGCTCGGGCAGGGCATGATCGGCCTCGGGCTCATCGTCGGCTGCATGCTCATCTACCAGCCGAGCGCCATGTTCTACGTCGTGCCGCTCGCGGCCGGGCTGATCGGCGACCGCCGCCGCGATGCGCCGGTGACCGCGCGCTGGCTGCTGCTGCATCTCGGCATCCTCGCCGCCGCGCTCGCGATCGCGTACGGCGTCATGAGCCTCATGTACACGTCGCACGTCTTCGTGCGATCCGCCCGGATCGCCTTCGAGCAGCACTGGGGCGACAAGCTCGCGTGGTTCGTCAGCGAGCCCCTGCCGAACGCGCTCAGCCTGTTCGTGCTCAACGACGATCACCATCGAAATCGCGCCCTGTACATCGGCTGCGTCGTCCTGGCCGGGCTGATCCTCGCCGCGGGGGCCGTCGTGGAGTGGCGCCGGTACGGCCGCGGCCGCGGTCTCGTGTGGCTGTTCGGCCTGTGTGTGCTGCCGACGGTGGCCTTCACCGTGAGCCTGGTGGCCTCGGAGCGTTACGCGACCTACCGGACGATCTTCGCCATGACGGCCGTGCTGCTGTGCTTCCTGGTCGCCTCGGTGCGCCTGATGACCGAGCGGCTGGGCACGAACACCCGGAAGTTCCTGGCGGTCGCCGCGCTCGGCGCGGCGCTGTCGACCGCCCAGCATCACGCCTACGCGCTGATCGCGGTGCCCCAGGGCAACGAGTGGCAGTTGATCCTGAGCGGCGCCCGGCACGTGCGTCTCGGACCGATCCGGCCGCGGATCTTCGCCATCGCCTCGACGCCCGCCGACATCTCCACCGCGACCATCTATCACGACGAGTTCGGGTCGCTGTCCTCGAACTCCGAGTGGGTGCCCAAGGAGATGTTCAAGCGCGCCATGCGCGATCTGCACCCGGACGTGGCGCACCTCGATCAGCTGTACGATTTCTCGACCGGGCCCTCGCTCCCGGCCAACCGCCGATTCGACGTGATCATCGACATGCGGCGGTTGCGGCAGTTCTATACCGACAATTGAAGCCCGGGGGTCCGGCGGACGCGGATCAGGTCCCCAGGAAATCGGCGATCCGGCCGCGCAGGATCGCGGCCCGCACCCCCAGGGGCCACAGCCCGTGCAATGCGATGGTCCGCACGTCGGTGACCGGCATGTCGAACGGGCCGCCGGGCCTCAGGATGCGATGCGCCAGCGCCGCGCCGAGGCGCGTTGCGAGCGCCACGCCACGGCCGTTGTACCCCAGGCACACCGACACGCCGGGCGCGGGCTCGTGCACGTGCGGGTAGTGATCGACGGTCATCGCCAGACGCCCGCCCCAGGCATGCGTCCACGGCGGCTCGCCGAGCGCCGGCCACAGCGTGCGTGCGTAGCGCAGCAGGTGGCCGAGGGAGCGGGCATCACCGATCTCCCGCTGCGGGCCGCGGCCGCCGATCAGCAGCCGGTTCGCCGCGTCGACGCGGTAATACACCGTGATCGCGCCGCTCTCGTAGACCACCGCGCGGCTCGGCAACACCGCGCTCGCCGCCGGTTCGGGCAGCGGCGCGCTCGCCGCGATGGCGCCGAACAAGGGCACGACGCTGCGCGCGAGACCCGGCCAGAGCGCGTCCGTGTAGCCGTTGGTCGCGAGCACCAGGCGATCCGTGGTCACCGCGCCCGACGCCGTTCGCGCCCGCCACGAAGCCCCCGCGCGGCTCACCTCCAGAACCCGCGTGCCGCCGTGGATCCGGGCGCCCGCCGCGACCGCCGCCCGCGCGAGACCCCGCGCGAGGCTCAAGGGATTGAGATCGCCGCCGCGCCGATCGAACAGTCCGCCGCCATACCGCTCGGTGCCGATCAACGCGCCGAGCTCGGGCCCCTCCAGATAGCGCACCGGCGCGCCGCGCCGCTCGAGCTGCTCGGCAGTGGCCCGGACGGCTGCGGCGTGCCGGCGGCGGACGGCGACGCGCAGCGTGCCGTTGCGGCGCGCCTCGCAGCGGATGCCGTGCCGGGCGACGAGTTCGAACAGGAAATCCGGCGCGCCGCCGGCGAGCGCGTTCATGCGCGCCCCGAGGTCCGGCCCGTGATCTCGCTCGACCACGTCCGGATCCAGCTTGAGGCCGGCATTCACCTGGCCGCCATTGCGCCCGGAGGCGCCGTGACCCACGTCCTGGGCCTCGAGCAGAACCACGCTCGCACCGCCTTCGGCGAGGTGCAAGGCCGCCGACAGTCCCGTGAGCCCCGCGCCGACGATCGTCACGTCGGCGCGCGCGTCCCCGGCGAGCGGCGGCGTCGGCGGTGCGGATTCCGCGGTTTCCCGGTACAGATTCGGCATGTTCCTGGGTCCCATGATAGCGTGCCGCGACAGGCCGCGCCGCGGGCCATGTAAACTGGGACTCTCCGACCCACAGGAATCTCCCGCATGCGGATTCGACATCCTGAGAGCCACCGTCTCGAAGGCATCGGCTGGCTGCGCGCCAGCGTGCTCGGCGCCAACGACGGCATCGTTTCCACCGCCAGTCTGATCCTGGGAGTCGCCTCGGCGAACGCCAGCCACGAGAACGTGCTGCTGAGCGGACTGGCGGGCCTGGTGGCCGGCGCCATGTCCATGGCCACCGGCGAATACGTTTCCGTGCACTCCCAGGCGGACACCGAGTCCGCCGCGCTCGATCTCGAGCGCAGCGAACTCGCGACCGATTTCGCGGGCGAGGGCCGCGAGCTCACCGAGATCTACGTGCGCCGCGGACTCGACCGGGCGCTGGCGGCGCAGGCGGCCGAGCAGCTCATGGCGCACGATGCCCTGGGCGCCCACGCGCGCGACGAGCTGGGCCTGCACGGCCCGATGCTGGCGCGGCCCCTGCAGGCGGCGCTGGCGTCGGCGGCGAGCTTCGCGGTCGGGGCGGCCCTGCCCCTGGCGGTCGCCGTGCTGGCGCCGCCGCACCGGCTGATTCCCGCCACGGTCGTCATCTCGCTGCTGTGCCTGCTGGGCCTCGGCGCCCTCTCGGCACGGGCCGGCGGCGCGAACCTGCTCAAGGGAGCGTTGCGCGTGTTCTGGTGGAGCGCCCTGGCCATGGCGGTGACGGCGGGCATCGGCGCCCTCGCGGGCAGGATGCCCATGTGACCGGGGACGAGGCCCGCCGGCTGCCGACGAACGCGCTGCTCACGGCCGCGCAGGCGGCCGAGAGCGACCGCGCGGCCGCGGCCGCCGGCGTCTCCTCGGTGCGGTTGATGCAGAACGCGGGCGAGGCCGTGGCGAACGAGGTTCGGCGCCGCTGGTCGCACCGCCCGGTGACGGTGCTGTGCGGTCCCGGCAACAATGGCGGCGACGGCTTCGTCGCCGCCGCGGCGCTCGCCGCGGCCGGCTGGCCGGTGCG
>JAJXZV010000247.1 GCA_021779875.1 Pseudomonadota bacterium | reverse complement strand
CCTGACCATGGCGGACCTGGCCGGTCTCGCCGGGGTGTCCACGATCACCGTGTCGCGGGCCCTCGCCGGCAGCGCGCTGGTGAGCCCGGCCACGCGCGAGCGCGTCCAGCAGCTCGCGCGCAAGCACGGCTACAAGCTCAACCTCAGCGCGCGTAACTTGCGCCTGCGCCGCAGCCACGCCGTGGCGGTGATCGTCGAGATGACCCCGACGCCCGAGCGCACGATGTGGGACCCGTACCCGCTGGCGCTGCTCGGGGGGATCTCCCAGGAACTCACCTCGGCCGGCTACAACGTGCTGCTGACCACCCGGCAGGCCGCCGGTGAGGTCGCGGTGCAGGCGGCCGACGGGCTGATCCTGCTCGGCCAGGGCGCGCACCAGGATGCGGTGCATGTCTACGAGAAGCTGGGGCTGCCGATGGTCGTCTGGGGCGCCGCCGGCGCCGGCGATCAGCACATCGTCGTCGGCAGCGACAACCGCCACGGTGGGGCGAGTGTCGCGGAGCGGTTCGTCTCCATCGGCCGCCGCCACCCGGTGTTCGTGGGCAACCCGGACCATCCCGAGATGGCCCAGCGCCTCGGCGGCTTCGTCGATGAGCTCGAGCGCCACGGCATCCGGCCGCAGCTGATGCGCCGCGCGGACTTCACGCTCGAGGCCGGGGCGCACGCGGTGCGCTCGCTGCACAACCGCCGGGCGCAGTTCGATGCCATCTTCGCCTGCTCGGACCTGGTGGCCATGGGCGCGATCCGCGCACTGGTTGAGCTCGGGCAGTCGGTGCCCGAGGACGTGTCGGTCATCGGTTACGACGACACGCCCCAGGGCGGAACCTTCCTGCCGCCGCTCTCGACGGTGCGCCAGAACTGGCAGGAGGGCGGTGTGCTGCTGGCGCGCAAGGTGCTCGGTCTGCTCGCCGGCGAGGCGGTGGAGTCCCAGATGTTGCCGACCGCCCTGGTGGTGCGCTCGACCTGAGCGGCACCCCCGCGGCGGCGCCTCAGGGGGCGAGCCCGATCTGCGCGTAGCGGCGCGCGACCTCCGCATGGAGCTTCTCGGCGGCGGCAAAGTCCGCCTGCGCCGCCGCGGTCTGTCCGAGGTGCCGCTCGGCGAGCCCCCGGCCGTAGAGCGGCAGCGGCCGATGCGGGTGTGCGCGCAGCGCATGGTCGTAGTCGCGCAGGGCGCGGTGCCACCGGCCGAGCCGCAGGTACACCAGGGCGCGGCTGTCGAGCACCGGGGTCGAGCCGGGCAGTCGCGCGAGTGCCCGGTCACAGTCCCGCAAGGCCCGGTGCAGGTGCCGGTCGGCCGCCGCCAGCGCCCAGCACCGGCCATTCCAGGCATAGGGCACCGCGGCATCCTCACGGTGGTGGCGTATCCACGCGTCGAATGCGTCTTCGGCCAGGGCGAACGCGCCGGCCTGGTCGGCGAGCAGGCCGAGCGTCATCTGCGTCACCGAATCGGCGGGCATGACGTCGCTGGCCGTCTCGAGATCGGCCGTCGCGGCCGCGGTCAGGGCCGTCCAGTCCCCCGCCGCGGCGCGGGCGCGCAGGACCAGCCGGGCCGTTGCCCGGCCGAGCAGTGCCGGGTAGTGCCCCGGCTGCAGGCGCAGCGCCGTGTCGAAATCCGCGAGCGCCCGGGCGGGCTGCTGCGCCTCGAGCTCCGTCTGGCCGCGGTCCACGAAGCAGCGCGCGTTCGTGGGCTCGAGTGCGCAGGCGCGGTTGAAGTCGGCAAGCGCCTGGGGATACTCCCCGCGCGCCCGCGCGGCCATGGCGGTGCGGATCAGCTCATCGGCCGTGCCGGCCGGCGCGGGCGGCGGTGCGGCCGCGGCGCCGCCCGGCTGGCCCAGTGCGAACACCGGTCCGCCGCTGTAGGTGAAATAGATCTTGTTCTGGCTGTTGGCGATGTAGACGTGGTGGGCGAGAAAGAAGTCCGCGCCGAGCACCAGGTCGGCCGTGCCGCCGAACGCCTGCATCGGGATGACCATCAGGTGCGTATGCTCAATCGTCTCGCCGCCGATCTGCAGCTTCGCAACGGGCGCGGTCCATGCGTTGACGAAGCGGTGAGCGATGCCGCCGGCGCGCCCGGCGGCCTTCACCCCCGGGTCGCCGGGGCCGATGTGCAGCCGCTCGGCGGCCGCGAGCGAGAGGGCCGAGCGGGCCGCGCCGGTGTCGAACATCACCCTGACCGGCTGCCCATCGAGCCGCGCCGAGCCGATGAACTGTGGCGTGCGCTCGGTCGGTGGGTGGAGCCTGAGCATGCCCACCGGCCGGCTGCCCGCCCAGTAGGCGAGCGGCAGGCGACCGCAATGCACCGGCTTGACGAAGCGCATGAACCCCTTGGCAAAGTCGAGCTCGACGTCCGCCACGCGCAGCAGGTTGTCGCCGAGCAGGCCGGCGGCGTGCGACGGACTGTCGTTGCCCGCGACCAGGAACTGCACGTGATGCAGCTGCTGATGGACGAACGTGAAGGTGTGGGCGCTTACCAGCTGCGGCTCGGTCTCACCGCCCACCCCGCGGATGAACATGC
>JAJXZV010000084.1 GCA_021779875.1 Pseudomonadota bacterium | reverse complement strand
AGCCGGCCGCCCGCCCGCCGGCCGCCTCCCCGCCCGGCGCTTGCGCGCCGCCCGGCGGGCGCGGCGGATCGAGCAGCTGACGCAGCTCGGCGCGCGAGCTGCCGAGCTTCTCGAGGACCTTGCGCCGCGCCTCCTGCTCCTCGAGCCGGATCATGGGCTCACTCCTCGCCGGCCATGATGCGCTCGAGGATCACCCGGTCCTCGCGCCACTCGCGGCGCACGCCGTCGAGCAGCGGCGCGCTGTCGCGCGCGACGTTGGCCCGATACAGCGCGGCGAGCGCCGCGACCGTGAGGAAGCCGCCGCCCATCACCGCGATCGCGGCGACGCGATAGCGGGTGTCCCAGGTGAGCGCCACCACCAGCAGGCACCCCATGAACAGCGCGAGCAGCGCGCCGACCGCCATCACGGCGGTCGCGAGGATCTGCGCGGTCAGCTCGCGCCGGTAGCGCTCGAGATCCTGCGCGGCGAGTTCGAGATAGGCGCCGGCGTGCCGCAGCAGCGCGGGCGCCGCCTTCGGCAGGGACCACAGGAGGCGCATGCGTCCGCCCTCACGAGGAGCGGCGCGAGGCCAGGATGCCCACCACGGCGCCGACCAGCGCGGCGATGCCGACGGCCGCCCACGGGGTCTCGTGCACGTAGTCGTCGGTTGCCGTGGCGGCGCGCTTCGCCTGCCGCTTCACCGTGTCGGCGCCCTGCTCGAGGCTCGCCTTGGCCGCCTCGACCGCGCGCAGCACCTTGCCGCGCACCCGCGCGACGTCCGTGTCCTTGATGTCCGAGATGCGCGACAGCAGCTCCTCGACGTCCGCGATCAGGTTCTTCATCTCGTCGGCGGCGGCCGACTGCAGGTCGTGCAGGCCCGAATCGAGATCGTCCTTCAGGCGGCGGGCCGCGGCGCGCGCCTGCTCCGCCGTTCCTTCGAAAGTCGTCTCCATGATGCCCCTCCGTGAACGTGCACTGTGCCGGCATTCTTGCATGAAAGCCGGCGCCGAGGTATGCGGGGGGCCCGAGGCCGCCCGCGGAGCTTCACCGGCGCCGCCGCGGGTTGTACCTAGTGGGGGGAGCCGTGGCCGCCGGAGATCTCGTGCAGGACCTCGGGCAGCCGGCCGTAGTCGCGCGCCTTGTCGAGGAAGTGCGAGGCGCCGAGCGCGATGGCCGCGTTCTTGTATTCCGGCAGGTCGTAGTTCGTGAGCACGATGATGCGCGGGCGCGTGGGGGAGCCGGCGAGCGCGCGCATCACGCCGAAGCCGGTGCCCTGCCGCAGATGCAGGTCCAGGATGATCACGTCGATGGCGTCCCGGGTGACCGCGGCCAGCGCGCCGGCCTCGGTATCCACCGTGCCGACCAGGTCCACGTGCGGGACCTGGCGGATCGCTTCGGTGAGGCGCTCCGTCAACATCTTCGAGTCCTCCACCAGCAAGACTCTCAAGCCGTCGCCCATGGTGATGCTGTCCACGTTTGCGTCAGGTGCGGTGAATCGGGTGGTTGCGCCGGAAAAAGTCTAGCGCCGCGCGCGCCGCGCGGCCACGGCGCCATCGCAGGTCGAGCTGTAGGATTAGTCTCACAGGCGGCCGGTCCCGCGGGCGCCGCGCGGCTCACTGGATGAGGCCGTTGCGCAGCGCATAGGAGGTGATGTCGGCATTCGCGTGGAAGCTCATCTTCTCGAGGATCCGGCTGCGGTAGGTGCTCACCGTCTTGACGCTCAAGCTCAGCTCCGCCGCGATCTCGGACACGCCGCGCCCGGTCGCGAGCTTGCAGAAGATCTGGAACTCCCGGCTCGAGAGCCGCGCGTGCAGCGGCTTGTCCGCGCCGCCGTCCAGGTCCGCGACCAGGATCTGCGCGAGGTTCGCGCTCACGTAGCGCCGTCCGGCGAGCACCGTGCGCACGGCCTTCATCAGCTCCTCCGGCGCGCTGTCCTTCGACAGGTAGCCGCTCGCGCCGGCGCGCAGCACGTTGACCGCGTATTGCTGCTCGGGCAGGCCGCTCATCACCAGCACCCGCACCTGCGGATACCCGGTGTGGATGTGCCTGAGAACGTCGATCCCGCTGCGATCCGGCATGTGGATGTCGAGCAGCAGGAGGTCCCACGGCTCCCGGCGCAGCATGTCGAGCGTGCCGTTGCCGCTCGCGGCCTCGCCGACCTCGGTGATCGCCGGGTCGGCCTCGAGGAATTGCCGGAATCCGGCGCGCACCACCGCGTGGTCATCGGCGATCAATACTTTCGACATGGTCTCGGTTCCTCGGATACGGCCCCGGCACGCCGGGACCCGAAGGCTCGCGCCGCCGCCCGTCGCCGGGCCGGCGCAGGTAGCCGTTCAACTTGTTATACAGCGTTTTCAGGCTGCACCCCAAGGCGGTCGCGGCGCGCCGCTTGTCGCCGCGAAAGTGCTCGAGCGTCGCCTCGATGAGCGAGCGCTCCGCGTCCTGGAGCCGCGACCCGACGCGGATCTGCAGCCGCCCGCCCGGCTCGGCCACCCCGAACAGGACATCGGCCACCGCGCTGCCGCCGGCCTTGCCGCCGAG
>JAJXZV010000041.1 GCA_021779875.1 Pseudomonadota bacterium | reverse complement strand
CGCGCGAAGATCAGTCGCTCACGAAGCCGGTGACGCTGCTGACGCAGGGCGACGGCCGCCCGGCCTGGCTGGCCTCGGTGGACCGCGCCCGCGGCACCGTGTTCATGGTGCCGGTGCCGCACGCAGCGGACGCCGCCGGCCGTGTGCCGGAGCTGTGGATCATCGAGGCGGGCCGGGCGCCGCGCTCCCTGGGCGCGGTCTCGGTCGAGCGCGCTCATACGGTCGCCGTGCCGGCCGATCTGCGCGCCGCGCTCGCGGCGCCCGGATCGGTGCTCGCGATCACGCTCGAACCGGCGCGGGGCCTGCCGCACGCGGCCCCGTCGGGACCGGTCATCGCGCAGGGCGCCGTCCGCAGCTGAGGCGGCCCGGCCCGCGCGCTGCATCCGCCGGGCGCGGGCGTCCGTATAGGTCTTCGAGGAAACCCTTGGAGCACCCCCGATGACCACCGCCCGAGTCCCGCCCAGCGGCCGCCGGCCGCGCACCCCGCGCCGCTGGGTGGACACCGAGGATGCGGGCGCTGGCGCCGCGGCGCCAAACCGTGTGCACTGGCTGCGCGCGGCTCCCTTCGTGGCGCTCCGCGCCCATGTGTTGCGCCTGTTCGCCATGACCACCCGCCACCATCACCACTTCCCGCAGCATGCGTTGCGAACGCCGCGCGCGCGCGCGCGTGCGCGCCGGGCGCCGGAGCGCTGAGCCGTGCGCATCGCCGTCATCGGCTCCGGCATCTCGGGTCTGGCGAGCGCCTGGCTCCTCGGCCGCGCGCACGAGGTGACCCTGTTCGAGGCCAACGACTACCTCGGCGGACACACGCACACCCACGAGGTCGAGATCGACGGCCGGCGATTCGCCGTCGACACGGGATTCATCGTGCACAACCAGCGCCACTATCCGCTGTTCACGGCGCTGCTCGCCGAGCTCGGGGTGCGTTCGCGCGAGACCACCATGAGCTTCTCGGTGCGCAACGAGGGCTCCGGCCTCGAGTACAACGCGACCTCGCTCGCGACGCTGTTCTGCCAGAGGCGCAATCTCGCATCGCCGCGCTTCTACGGCATGCTGCGCGACATCGTGCGCTTCTACCGTTCGGCGCCCGCCCTGCTCGAGGGGCCGCCGCGCGGGCCGACGCTCGGCGAGTATCTCGAGGCCGAATGCTACGGCGCGGCATTTCGCGACGACCACCTCGTGCCGATGGCGGCGGCGCTCTGGTCCGCGCCGCCGCGCGACGTGCTCGGCTTCCCGGCGCGCTTCCTGGTGCGCTTCATGGCGAACCACAACATGCTGCAGCTGACCGGGCGCGAGCCCTGGCGCGTGGTGGACGGCGGCTCGGCGAGCTACGTGCGTGCGCTCGCCGCGCGCTGGCGCGTCGATGTGCGCCTCGGATGCCCGGCCCGGCTGATCGAGCGCGACCCGGCCGGCGTCACCGTGACGACGGCTGCGGGGCGCGATCGCTTCGAGCAGGTGGTGCTTGCCTGTCACAGCGACCAGGCGCTTGCGCTGCTGCGCGAGCCGAGCGCGGCCGAGCGCGCGGTGCTCGGTGCCATCGGCTACCAGCACAACCGGGTGGTGCTGCACACCGATGCCTCGTTCCTGCCGCGGCGCCGCCGCGCCTGGGCGGCGTGGAATGCGCTGGTTCCGAGGGCGCCGGGGCAGCCCGCGACCGTGAGCTATTGCATGAACCTGCTGCAGGGCCTGGACGCGCCCCGGCCGCTGGTCGTGACGCTGAACCCGATGCGCCCCGTGGCCGCCGGGCACGGGCTGCGCGAGCTGCAGTACACGCACCCGCTGTTCACGCCGGCGGCGGTCGCCGCGCAGTCGCGGCGGGAGTCCATCCAGGGGCGGCAGCGCACCTGGTTCGCCGGCGCCTACTGGGGCTTCGGCTTCCACGAGGATGGTCTGCGCAGCGCGGTCGAGGTGGCGCGGGCGCTCGGTGTGCCCTGGGGCACGGCGGCGGTGGCCGCGTGACCGGCGGGACGCTCGCGAGCGCGGTGTACGAGGGGGACGTGAGGCATTGCCGCCACGTGCCGCAGCGGCATGCGTTTGGCTACCGGATGGCGCAGCTGTACCTCGACCTCGACGAACTCGATCGGGTGTTCGAGCGGCGCTGGCTCTGGTCGCTCGAGCGCGCGAACGTCGCCTCCTTCCGGCGCCGGGACTATCTCGGCCCGCCCGAGGTGCCGCTCGCGACCGCCGTGCGCCGCTGCGTGGCGCGGGTGCTCGGCCGCGAGCCCGACGGACCGATCCGGCTGCTGACGCACGTCCGTCATTTCGGCTTGGTCTTCAATCCGGTCTCCTTCTATTACTGCTTCGATGCGGGCGGGGAACTCGACTGCATCGTGGCCGAGATCACGAACACCCCCTGGCGCGAGCGCCATGCCTACGTCCTGCCGATGGCCCACGCGCAGCGCCGCGGCGCGATGCGCCGCTTCGCCTTCGGCAAATCCTTTCACGTCTCGCCGTTCCTGCCCATGGACGTCGACTACGCGTGGTCGTTCTCGGCGCCGGGCGAGTCGCTCGCGGTGCATATGGC
>JAJXZV010000367.1 GCA_021779875.1 Pseudomonadota bacterium | reverse complement strand
GCCGAGAAAGCCGGCCACGGAGCCGCCGTTGTACCAGACCCGGATCGGTCTCTTGGACGTGAGAAAGCGGTGGACCGCCGGAATGGAGCGTTCGTTGAACAGATCCCGGTCGCGCTTGCGCCAGGCTGCGAGCAGCGCCGCCGGTTCGTTGGTCAGAATCACGTACATGTTGGCGCGGCATTTCGCCGGTGCGAGATCGGCTCCGACGTCGCGAAAATCCTGCGAGAGCCGGGCGAGGATGAATTCGCCCTGATCGCGCGGCAATCCCGCGACCAGAGGGCAGATCGGGTCGCCCCAGCGAAACAGCGACTGCTCCCAGGGTCGTACCACCACCGACGACAGGTACTCGTGAGTCTGCTGGAGCAGCGTCTGTCGAGCGCGCTCGCCTTGCACGACGATGGACTGCAGGGATTGGCCCGCCGATGGGGCGGCGGCGGCCAGCAGCAGCATCCCTGCGGCGATCGACTTCATGGGGCGATTATCGCGCGACGCGAGGTGATTGGGAACCGGGCGGCCGGAGCGGCCCCGTGCTCAGAAGGCGAGCCCCAGGCCGAGGTCGAACCGGGTGAACCCGCTGTTGAGCTCGAACCACTGATAGTCGGCCTTGAAGACCACGTGCGGCGTCACGTAGAAGTTCGTGCCGACCGTCCAGACCCGGTCGCGGTCGATGGGCCAGTAGCCGTAATCGCCGGGGTTCGCCGATACGGGCACCCGGCCGCTCGGCACCGAGGGTCCGGCGGAGCCTTCGAAGCGCGCGCCGAGATCGTATCGCTCCCAGCGCACGAACGGCGCGAGCCGATACTCGCCTTGCTCCCACGCCGTGTAGGCCCCCTGCAGGTAGTAACCGTAGAACTCGGAGGGAATCGGGTTGGGCGATCCGGGGTTCGACGCATTCGCGACCGCGAGGTTGCTGATCGAGCCGTGCGCATAGATCGCGGCGAGATCGAACCTGCCGGGCATCCAGCGCGCATGCCCCTCCCAGAGGGTCACGCGCTGATTGCCGGGAATGGGCGCGTTGGGCGGTGCCGGCACCTTCACGGCATCGCCCGTGCTGACCGCGCCGCCGAGCGTCAGGCCCGGAATCCCGAAATAGCCGATCGCCGCGTATTGGCTGAGGTGTTGGGCGTTGGCGAGGGCCATCTCCTGATGGGAGGCTTGCAGCGGCGCGGAGTTGTTGTCCTCGAGATTCAGTGCCGTCGTGTAGAGCGGGAATTCCGGCGCGAAATTCCACTTGGACAGATCGAAGCCGGTCGTGAGGCCGACGTTCCAGGCGAGCCCGATCGACGTATCGCCGTGCAGGTTGAAGCCGCCCTCGCGCCAGGTGCTCGGGATGATGAGCGTTTCGACGAAATTGCGCTGCACACCGTAGAAGTTGGTCGGCTCATGATGCTCGTTCAGGAAGCCGAAGGGCATCAGGAACACGCCCGCCCGAAGCGCCGCGGCCTCGCCCAGCTGCCGGTCGATGTAGAACTGCTCCACCTCGAACTCGCCCGGGTCGCTGGCCGATGCCACGGCATGCTCGACCTCGAATTCCGAATTGAACTCGGTGCGCTCGTCGAAGGTATAGCCGATGCCGAAGACCGCTCGCGCCAGGTCCGCCTGGGTGTTCTCGAGGTCGTGGGTCGGACGCGTGTAGTAAACCTCGCCGTAACCCCAGAGCTTGACGTTGCTGAACGGCCCCTCGCCGGAACCCGTCGGTGCGGCGGCCGCCGATACGGGCGCGGCCGAGGCGGGCGGGACCGACATCGGCGTCCCCGATGCGGGCGCCGGCGGTGCGGCGGCCGCCATCCGCCGCTCGAGCTCGACCTGCCTCTGCAGGAGTGCGCGATTCTGCTCGGCGAGCTCGCGCAGCTGCGCCTGCACGGCCTGCAACTGGCCGAGGAGCGCGTCGATCTCCCGCTGTTCGTTCGAGGGCGGCGTCGCGCTCGCGTTCTGCGCCACGGCGGCGGCGCTGCCGAGCAGCGCGGCGGCAAACAGCAGCGCGGCAGGTCCGGCGATGGCGCGGCGCGCACGGGGGTGCGTCTGACGGGTCATGGATGTCTTCCTCAGGGTGAAGCGGCGGCGGGCAGCCCGGCCGCGGGTTGGCATTGCGCCGGTACGCCGTAGTTCTCCGGGGCTTCCGGGTCGTAGCCGTCGGTCAGCGTGCACAGGAACGCGACGACCTCGTCGATTTCCCGTGCGGTCAGCGTCGGGGCCTGGCCGCCCTGGAACGTGGGCGGGGTGTAGGGGATCTCGCCGACGTTCACGTTCGCGTCGTACTCGGCCGGCAGATCGTTGTAGGGGTACGGATCCGGCGAGCCGTCCGCGCCGGTGTAGAACGTGCCCGCGGGCGCGTAGGGATTGGGATTGCTGCCGGTGGTGTCGTCGAGGTCGCGGGTGACGTACCACTCGATCACCTGGTGCAGATCCGAGAACACGCCGTTGTGAAAGTACGGCGCGGTGACGGCGACGTTGCGAAGAGTCGGCACCTTGAATAGACCGCACAGGCTCTTCGTGGCGGAAAGGTTCGGGCGTGCGTGCTTGTCCCT
>JAJXZV010000276.1:8954-9798 GCA_021779875.1 Pseudomonadota bacterium | reverse complement strand
TCTGCACTACGCGCTCAAACCGTTGCCGCACCCCGCGCTGGTCGCGACGCTGCGCGAGGAGGGGGCCTGCTTCGACCTGGCGAGCAACGGCGAGGTGAATCTCGTGCAGCGCCTGGGCGTGCCGCCCGCGCGCTGCATCCACACCCACCCGATCAAGCGCGACGGCGACATCCGCACCGCCCTGGATTTCGGGGTGAGGCACTTCGTGGTCGACAATCCGGACGAGCTGCGCAAGTTCGGGAAATTCCGCGATCGCTGCGTGCTGCTGATCCGCGTCTCGTTCCGCAGCCCTCAGGCGGTGTGCGACCTGTCGCGCAAGTTCGGCTGCCCGCTGGACGCGGTGCCGGACCTGCTCGCGCTGGCCGCCGAGCTGCGGGTGCCCGTGGCGGGTCTTTCCTTCCACGTCGGCTCGCAGGCCGGTGCGCCCGACATGCACGTCGAGGCGATCGACGCCTGCCGGCGGCTGTTCGAGGAGGCGGCGCGCGCCGGCCGGCGGCTCGACGTCCTGGACATCGGCGGCGGCTTTCCCGTGAGCTATCGGGAGCCGTGCATGCCCATCGAGGAATTCTGCGCGCCGATCCGCGCGGCGCTCGGCGCGCTCGATCCGGCGGTGCGGATCATCGCCGAGCCCGGCCGCTACATCGCGGCGCCCGCGGCGGTGGCGGTGTCCTCGGTGATGGGCCGGGCGCTGCGCGAAGGCCGATGGTGGTACTACCTCGACGACGGTCTATACGGCAGCTATAGCGGCCAGATGTACGATCACGCGCGCTATCCGGTGGAAGCTTTGGTATCCTCGCGTGAAAGGCGACCGTCGGTGCTCGCGGGTCCGACCTGCGACAGCATC
>JAJXZV010000276.1:0-8944 GCA_021779875.1 Pseudomonadota bacterium | reverse complement strand
GAAGACATCGATTTGCCGCTCCTCGACGTCGGCGACCTGATCGTCGGGCGGCAGATGGGGGCCTACACCTGGGCCTGCGCCTCGGAATTCAACTTCTTCCCGCGGGCGACCGTACTGGCGCTCGATCGGGGCCAGCTTTTGAACGATTGAGTGCCCAGCATGATGCATGCGCGCAGGAAACTGCTGAAATTCGGCGGGTTGATGGTCACGGCGGCCGCGGCCGGCGCACTGGCGCGGCCGCTGCGCGCGGCCCCGAGGGATGAGGGACGGGCCAAGCGCGTTGCGCTGCGGAATCTGCACACCGGCGAGTCGCTCGACCTGGAGTTCTTCCGGGATGGCGTCTACCTGCCGGCGGCTATGTCGGCCGTCGAGGTGCTGCTGCGCGATTATCGCAACGACGCCCGGCACCCGATCGAACCCACGCTGCTCGATTACCTGGTCGATGTTGCAGCGCGTGCCGGGGTCGATCCGGAGTTCCGGGTCATTTCCGGCTACCGCTCACCCCAGACCAACCGGATGCTGCACGAGCGCAGCGACGGCGTGGCGACCCACAGCTTGCACATGCAGGGCCGCGCCATCGACGTGCGTCTCGCCGGGGTGGGCTGTGCGGATCTGGCCACGCAGGCGCTCGCCATGAACCGCGGCGGCGTCGGCTACTACCGCAAGTCCGATTTCGTCCACCTCGATACGGGCGCGTTCCGCACCTGGCGCGGCTGAGGCCGCGGGCGCCGTGCCTGCAGCGCCTGCCACAGGCGCGCATCGTGGCCGTAGATGTCGTCGAAGAAGAGGATGTCGCCGCGCTCGAGCGCTACCGCCGTGCCGTACACGATGAACACCCGGATCCGATTGCGCAGCGGCACGGTCAGGGATTTCGGGCCGTCCATCGCCGCCAGGATCTTGTCCCGGTCCCACTCGGGCGAATCGCGCAGCACGTACTCGGCGAGCCTCACCGGATCGCTGACGCGAATGCAGCCATGGCTGAAGTCGCGGCGTGATTCGGCGAACAGGGATCGGGCCGGCGTCGAGTGCAGGTAGACGTTGTAGGAATTGGGCAGCATGAACTTCACGAGACCGAGGGCGTTGTTCGGACCCGGCCGCTGACGCACGCGCAGGACGCCTCTCGCGACCAGGTCCACGTTGGCCGCCGTGACCGGCATCACGACCGCTGAGTCGTCCGGGCCGCGCACGATCTCCATCTGGTGCTTCTCGAGGCTTGCCGGATCGGCGCGCGCCTGCGGCACGATCTCCTTCAGGGCGATGTGGTACGGCACGTCCCAGTAGGGCCGAAACACGAGATAGGTCATGTCGGCGGTGAATACCGGTGTCTGGGTCGCGGCGAACGCCTTGCCGACGATCACGTCCATCTGCACCATCCGGCTCTCGGAGTCCTCGGTGGATTCGAAGGCGAACAGCCGGAACTGCGGGATGTTGACGACGATGGGCGCGCTCGTGAGCTTCGCGGGCAGCCAGCGCCAGCGCTCCATGGTGAGTTCGATCTGCTGGACCCGCGCCGCCATGGGCCGCGTGAGCGCGGCGAAGGTGCGTGCGCCCAGCGCGCCGTCGGGCTTGCGTCCGTGGCGCGCCTGGAACGCCTTCAAGGCCTGCACCAGTGCGGGGGTCATCGACTCCGGCGGCGGTGAGTCCGACGGCGGCAGGCCGGACGGCGGCAGGTCGCCGACCGCCGCGAGCAGGTGCGCGAGCTTCGCCGCTCCGGCGTAGGGCTCGCCCGGCTTGACCGACCGGCGGGGCAGCGGCGGCAGATCGTTCAATCCGGCCTCGGCGGCCAGCTCGCGGTAGATGCCGAGCTGCTTCTTGAGCAGGGCGTAGTGCTCGAACTGCGGCTCCACGGCGTCCACGGCCGCATCGACGTCCGCGGCGACCGCCAGATGCGCCAGCGCCGTCGGCAGATCGAACGCGCCTCGGTCGACCGTGAGGTTGTGCCCCACGGAGGCCGGATCGATGCGCCCGAGGTGCAGGTCGGAGAGGAAGCGCAGCGCCGCGTAGGATAGCCCGACGTCGAAATCCGCCCAGGCCGCGCTCCCCGGCCCCGGCGAATCGACCAGGTCGACGAGCTGCCGCGCGAGGCGGTTGCCCGGATAATCCTCGGGGTCCAGGCCGCGTTCGTCCGCGAGGCGCAGCTCGTGCAGCAGCGCCAGGGCCTGGGTCGTCGGCCGGCCGCCGTCGCTCCACAGCAGCCGATCCTGCGCGCCGGCGTACAGCCGTACCAGAGCCTCGCGATCCCGGGGTCTTGCGTCCGGGTCGAGCCGATGTGCGAGGGCTTCGGCGGCGGGCGGCGCGCCCGCCCAGGCTTGGCAGGCGGCCGCCATCAACATCCACGAACCGATGACGCGCGACAGTACGATGCTCCGAGCTCCTCTTTGCTACGATCGGGACCCCGAGGATCCCGGCCCATGGTAATGCATCGCACGCGACTCCTGCTGACCGCGCTCGGCGCGTTTGCGCTCGGCGCCTGCTCGGGCGCCGAACCGCCGAGCGGCGCGGCGGGCGCGGCGGGCGAGCTCGGCGCGCGGCTGTACGAGGGCAGCTGCGTGGCGTGTCACCAGGCGGACGGACACGGCATCGCCGGCGTCTACCCGAGCCTCTCGGGCTCGCCCGTGGTGCTCGGGGATCCGGCTCCGCTCACCCGTTGGGTGCTCGAGGGCCGGCGTCCCGTCGACCTGCCGGCCGGACGCTACGGTACGCGGATGCCGGCCTTCGGCTGGTTGAAGCCGCCCGACGCGGCGGCGTTGTTCACCTACCTGCGCTCGCACTTCGGCAACGCCGGGACCCCGGTCGATTCGACGGCGGTGGCGCGCGCTCTCGGGGATTCCTGAAGATGAGCGGCGGCCACCCGACGGCGCCCACGGCGATCCACCGCCTGGTCGAACGCTGCCGCGCCGGCGCCCATCCCGGGGCGGTGGCGCGGCTCGAGTCGGGCTGGGTGGTGATGGGCGAGCGGCAGGTGCTCGCCGGCTATTGCCTGCTGCTGCCCGATCCTGTGGTGGCGCACCTCAACGTGCTCGAGGGAGCGGACCGCCTGCGATTCCTCGACGACATGGCGCGGGTCGGCGATGCGGTGCTCGCCGCGACCGGCGCCGTGCGGGTCAACTACGCCCTGTTCGGCAACTTAGAGCCCGCGCTGCACGCGCACGTGTTCCCGCGCCTGTCGTCGGAGCCCGAGGCGACCCGCACCGCGCAGCCCTGGGCGCTCGACTGGGCGGCGGCGCCGCCGTTCGAGGAGGCTGCGCACGGCGCGCTCCGGCGCCGCATCGGGCGGCTCCTAGCGGCGCATCCGCGCGCCGAGCCGCCGGGCGAGCTCGGCTAGATCCTCGAACGGCGCCGAGCAGGTCATGCCCTCGCACAGATAGGCCACCGTTCGGCCCGTCGCCGCCTTCGCCGCGAGGGCGGGCGGCAGGTCGCGGGCCTCGTCGGGAATCGCGAAGATCATGCGCGCGGGCGCGTACAGCGCGCCGAGCTCGCGGCTCCACCGATCGGCCTCGGCGCCGCGCACGATCAGGATCTCGGCCGGACCGATGAAATCCTCCAGCGCGTTCAACATGCCCATGTGGGCGTCCGGATGCTCGCGCATCGGTGCGAAGGCCGCCTTCAGCGCCCGTTCGGCGGCGTCGAGGTAGCGAAGGTCCGCGAGCAGATAGCCGAGCCGCGCGAGCACCGAGGCCGCCACGGCATTGCCCGACGGCAGGGAGTCGTCGTCGAAGCTCTTCGGTCGATGGATCAGGGTCTCGTGGTCCGACGCGGTGAAATGGAAGCCGCCGCGCCGCGCATCCTCGAACCGATGCAGCATGGCGTCGGCCAGCGCCCGCGCGAACTCGAGATCGGCGCCGCTCCAGCGGATCTGCAGCAATTCGAGCAGCGCGTCGGCGAGGAACGCGTGATCGTCGAGATAGGCGGGCAGATGCGCCCTCCCGTCCTTGGTGACCGCGAACAGGCGGCCGTCGCGCCAGAGTTCGCGCCGCACGAAGTCGGCGGCCGCGCCCGCGGCTTCGGCGAGGGCGGGGTCGCGAAGCGACCGTGCGGCCGCCGCAAGCCCCTTGATCATCAGCGCGTTCCAGGCCGTGAGGATCTTCTCGTCGCGCGCGGGCGGGGTGCGCGAGCGGCGCGCCGCCTCGAGCTTCACCCGCGCGGCCTCCAGCGCTGCCTCGACCTCGGCGGCCGGCCGGTGCAAGGCATCGCCGACGGCGGCGACCGGGGCCCTGGCGGCCAGATGCCAGGCATCCTCGAAATTCGGTGCGCCGTCGAGGCCGTATCGATGCGCGAAGACGTCGTATTCGTCCGCAGGGAGCAGCGCCTGCAGCTCCGCCCGCCGCCACAGGTAGAACCCGCCCTCGCGGCCCCCGGAATCGGCGTCGATGCTCGAATAGAACGCGCCCGTGGGCGAGCGCATCTCGCGCAGCGCCCATGCGGCGGTCGCCGCGGCCGTGCGCGCGAACAACTCCTCGCCCGTGGCGAGCGCCGCCCGCGCATAGACGGCGAGCAACAGCGCGTTGTCGTACAGCATCTTCTCGAAGTGCGGAATCGCCCACTCCTCGTCCACCGAGTAGCGGTAGAAGCCGCCGCCGACCTGGTCGAAGACGCCGCCCTCGGCCATGCGGGTCAGGGTCAGCGTCGCCATGAACAGCGCCTTCAAGTCCGGCTCCTCGGTGCCCGAGCTCGCATACCAGTGGCGCAGGCAGCGCTCGATGCTGCCGGTGCGCGGGAACTTCGGAGCGCGGCCGAAGCCGCCGTGGCGCGCATCGAAGCCGCTCTCGAGCACCGCGCGCGCGCGGGCGAGCGGCGCCTCATCGAGCATCGCCTCGGCGTCGGCGGGCGCCGGCAGCGTCCGTTCGAACGCCTCCTCCATCAGGGCCTTCTGCGAGCGGATCTGCGGCTCGTGGGTGCGGAAATATCCCGCCACGCGCTCGAGCAGGGCGGCGAAGGCGGGCATGCCCGCGCGGGCCTGGTTCGGGAAGTAGGTCCCGCCGAAGAACGGCTGGCGATCCCAGGGCGCGAGGAACATGGTGAGCGGCCACCCGCCGGGGCGATGCGTGAGCAGCTGCTGGGCCGTCTGATAGATCTTGTCGAGGTCCGGGCGCTCTTCCCGGTCGACCTTGACGTTGACGAACAGTCGGTTCATGACCGCGGCGGTGGCCGGGTCCTCGAACGACTCGTGCGCCATGACGTGACACCAGTGGCAGGCCGAATAGCCTATGGACAGCAGGATCGGCTTGTTCTCGACACGCGCCTTCTCGAGCGCCTCGGGGCCCCACGGATACCAATCGACGGGATTGCGGGCATGCTGCAGCAAATAGGGGCTGGTCTGCGCGGCGAGTCGATTGAGCTGCGTGTTCACGGGCCGCCTCGGTTAGAATGACGGCGACTATAAACCGAAGTGTCCTCTCATGTCCGAACCCGGTACCGCGGCGTCATTGCGCACGCTGCGTCTGAAGCGCAACGAAGACCGACGTCTGAACGCCGGTCACCTGTGGGTCTTCAGCAACGAGATCGACGCCGAGCAGACGCCGCTGCCGAAGTTCGCGCCGGGCGAACTGGTGCGGGTGCTCGCGCACAACGATCGCGCCCTGGGTCTCGCCTACGTCAATCCGCGGTCCCTCATCTGCGCGCGCCTGCTCGGCACCTGGCGGCCGCCGGACGCGGACTGGTTCGCCGAGCGGCTTCGCGTGGCGCTCGCATTGCGGGAGCGGCTCTACGACCGGCCGTGGTATCGATGGGTCCACGGCGAATCCGACGGGCTGCCGGGGCTCGTGATCGACCGCTACGGCGCCGTGTGCGTCGCGCAGGTGGGCACCGCCGGCATGGAACTGCTCAAGCCGCACATCGCGCGCGCCGTGGGCGCCGTCATCGACTGCGAAGCCCTGGTGTTCAAGAACGATTCGGGTGCGCGGGCCCTCGAGGGCCTGCCGGAATACGTCGAGGCCGCCCGGGGCGCGGTCCCGGATCACGTGAGCGTGGTCGAGGACGGCCTCAGCTTCTCGGCCCCGCTGTCCGAGGGACAGAAGACCGGGTGGTTCTTCGATCAGGCGTTCAACCGGCGCTCCCTGCTGAAGTACCTGCGTCCCGGCGCGCGCGTGCTCGACCTGTTCAGCTACGTCGGCGCCTGGGGCGTGCGCGCGGCGAGCGCCGCGGCCGGCGAGGTGCTGTGCGTCGACGGCTCGCAGTCCGCGCTGGAGCTCGCGGCGCGCAACGCCGCGCAGAACGGTTGCACGATCGACACGCGCAAGGGCGACGCCTTCGACGTGCTCGAGGCGCTCGCCGGCGAGGGGCGGCGATTCGACGTCGTGATCGTCGACCCGCCGGCGTTCGCCAAGCGAAAGAAGGACCTTCCGAAGGCGCTCGCGGCCTACAAGCGGCTCAACCAACTCGCGATGCGGGTGCTCGCCGAGGATGCGATCCTCGTGTCCTGCTCCTGTTCCCACCACGTGGGCGCCGGCGATCTGCTGGACGCCATCGCGAAGGCGGCGCGGGCGCCGCTCAAGCACCTGCAGGTGCTCGAACTCGGCGGTCAGGCCCCGGATCATCCGGTGCACCCGGCCATCCCGGAGACGAGCTACCTGAAGGCCTATTTCTGTCGCGTGACCGACGGTTTAAAGTAGGGCCATGCTGACCTATCCACACATCGATCCGGTCGCCATCTCCATCGGGCCGGTCGCCGGGATCGGACCGCTGCGCGTGCACTGGTACGGCATCATGTACCTGGTGGGCTTCGTCTCGGCATGGCTGCTCGCCCGCCGGCGCGCGAGCCGGCCCGGGTCGACGTGGACGCACCTGGACATCGACGACCTGATCTTCTATTGCGCGATCGGCGTGATCGTCGGCGGCCGGCTGGGGTGGTGCATCTTCTACGGCAGGGACGTGGTGGCCCAGAACTGGCTGAACGTGTTCCATATCTGGGACGGCGGCATGTCCTTTCACGGCGGACTGGCCGGCGTGCTGGTCGCCGCCATCGTGTTCGCCCGCACGAAGGGCAAGCTCGTCGCCGACGTGTTCGACTTCCTGGCGCCCTTGCCGGGGATCGGCCTGATGGCCGGCCGGCTCGGCAACTTCATCAATGGCGAACTCTGGGGCAAGCCGACCGACCTGCCCTGGGGGTTCGGCGTGCCGAACGCGCAGGGCGAACTGGTCGCGCGGCACCCCTCGCAGCTGTACGAGGCGACCCTCGAGGGCTTGGTGCTGTTCGCTCTGTTGTGGTGGTTCACCGGCAAACCGCGGCCGCGGCTTGCACCGAGCGGCTTGTTCCTGTTCCTGTACGGGTGCGCACGCTTCACCGTCGAATGGGTGCGGCTGCCGGACGCCAACATCGGCTATCTGGTCGGCAACTGGCTGACCATGGGCATGCTGCTCACGACGCCCATGATATTCATCGGCCTCGCGGTGATGGCCTACGCCTACCGGCGCAATCAGCCGAGCGGCAATCTCGGCGCCGTCGGCGCCTGACCTCGGGCGCCGGTATCGAGCGATGGATCGGCAGTATCTCGGTCTCCTGCGCGACATCCTGGACGGCGGCGTGCGCAAGAGCGACCGCACCGGCACCGGCACGCTGTCGGTGTTCGGCCGATCGTTCCGCCACGACCTGCGGGACGGTTTCCCGCTGCTCACCACCAAGCGCCTGCACGTCAAATCGATCGTGTACGAGCTGCTCTGGTTCCTGCGCGGGGACACCAACATCGGGTTCCTGACCGAGCACGGCGTGTCGATCTGGAACGAGTGGGCCACGCCCGCCGGCGAGCTCGGACCGGTCTATGGCGCGCAGTGGCGCCGCTGGAAAGGGGCGGACGGGCGGGAGCACGACCAGGTGGCGGCGCTGATCGAGGGTCTGCGGCGCAAGCCCGACAGCCGGCGCCATCTCATCAATGCATGGAACGTGGCCGATTTGCCGGATGAGTCCCTCTCGCCGGAGGCGAACGCGGCCGCGGGCAAGATGGCGCTGCCGCCGTGCCACGTGATGTACCAGTTCTACGTGGCGGAGGGGCGGTTGAGCTGCATGCTCACGATGCGCAGCGTCGACGTGTTCCTGGGACTGCCGTACAACTGCGCCTCCACGGCCTTCCTGACCTCGATGCTGGCCCAGCAATGCGGCCTCGAGCCCGGCGAGCTGGTGTTCTCGCTCGGCGATGCCCACTTGTACGCCAATCATCTGGATCAGGCCCGCGCGCAGATCGTGCGCGAGCCGCGCGGCGCGCCCAGGCTGGTTCTCGAGCGACGGCCGCCGAGCATCTTCGATTACCGTTTCGAGGATTTCCGGATCGAGGGCTATGAGCCGCACCCCCACATCCCCGCGCCGATCGCCAAGTAGCCCGCGCGGCCGTGATAACCTCCCGTACCCTTCAACCATAGGATCGACCGTTTGCCGAAGCAGAAGCCGAGACCGAAGCTCCAACGCCAGCCTGTGCGCAAGCACGCGCCTCCGCGGCCCATGATCGAGGTGCGGCACTCCGCGATCCACGGGTACGGCGTATTCGCGCTACGGCGCATTCGCAAGGGCACCACGATCATCGAGTACCTCGGCGAGCGTGTCAGCCACCGGGAGGCGGACTCGCGCTACGAGGACAAGGATCCCGACGACAATCACACCTTCCTCTTCACCGTCGACTCGAGGACCGTGATCGACGGCGGGGTGGGCGGCAACGATGCCCGGTACATCAATCACGGCTGCGATCCGAACTGTGAAAGCACCAGCCGGGATCGGCGGGTGTTCATCGAGGCGATCCGCACCATCCGCCCGGGCGAGGAGCTGTCGTACGACTACCAGATTCAGCGCGACCCGGACGATCCGGCGAACGTCGACGAGATCTTCGCCTGCCGCTGCGGAGCCGTCGGCTGTCGCGGCAGCATGCTGGATCCGCCCTGGCGGTCACCGTGGACGTGCCCATCTACGTCGCCGACGACATCATCGACGAGGTGGCGCAGCAGTAGCAGTAGGCGGCGG
>JAJXZV010000212.1 GCA_021779875.1 Pseudomonadota bacterium | reverse complement strand
GCGCCGGATCCTCGGCGTACAGCCGCACCTGGATGGACGCGCCCGCGGGCGTCGGCGCCTGCCGCACCGGCTGCTCACCGGCCGCGAGCCGGATCATCCACTCGACCAGGTCGACGCCGGTCACCTCCTCGGTGACGCCGTGCTCGACCTGGAGGCGCGTGTTGACCTCGAGGAAGTAGAACTGCTCGCTCGCCACGTCGTAGACGAACTCGACGGTGCCCGCGGAGCGGTAGCTCACGGCGCTGCCGAGCCGCACCGCGGCCTCCTGCAGGGCCGCACGCACCGGCCCGGGCAGCCCCGGCGCCGGGGTCTCCTCGATGATCTTTTGGTTGCGCCGCTGGGTCGAGCAGTCGCGCTCGCCGAGCGCGATCACCCGGCCCTCGCCGTCGCCGAAGATCTGCACCTCGAGGTGCCGGGCGCGCTCGATGTACTTCTCGAGGAACAGGCCCCCGCGGCTGAAATTTCGGCTCGCCAGCCGCTCGACCGCCTGGAAGGCCTCGGCGAGCTGCGCGTCGCCGCGCACCAGCTGCATGCCGATGCCGCCGCCGCCGGCGGTGCTCTTGAGCATGACCGGATAGCCGACGCGCTGCGCGGCGCGGCGCGCCGCCTCGACGTCCTCGAGCAGGCCGCTGCCCGGCAGCAGCGCCACCCCGTTGCGCGCCGCGATCTCCCGCGCCCGGTGCTTCAGGCCGAAATCGCGCATCTGCGCCGGCGTCGGTCCGATGAACACCAGGCCGGCCGCGGCGCACGCCTCCGCGAAGTCGGCGTTCTCGCTCAGGAAGCCGTAGCCCGGGTGGATCGCCTGCGCGCCGCTCGCGCGCGCCGCCTCGAGCAGCCGGTCCTGCCGCAGGTAGCTGTCGCCCGCGGGCCCGGTGCCGAGCCGAACGGCCTGGTCGGCCTCGAGCACGTGCCGCGCGTGCCGGTCCGCGTCCGAGTACACCGCCACCGAACCCACCCCCATGCGTTTCAGGGTGCGGATGATCCGGCAGGCGATCTCGCCGCGGTTGGCGATCAGGACCCTGTCAAACATCCGCGTCCCAGATCAGCACCTCGATCGGCGTCGGGTCGTAGGCGTTGCAGGGATTGTTCAACTGCGGGCAGTTCGAGATCAGCACGATGAGATCCATCGCCGCCCGCAGCTCGACGTAGTGGCCGGGACCGCTCACGCCGTCGGCGAAGGTCAGGCCGCCGTCGGGCGTCACCGGCACGTTCATGAAGAAATTGATGTTGTGCGTGAGATCGCGCTTGCCGAGGCCGAGCCCGTCGTGCTCGGCCAGCGCGAGCAGATAGCTGTCGCGGCACGCGTGCATGGTGCGCTTCTCGAGCGCGTACCTCACGGTGTTCGATTCCGTGGCGCACGCCCCGCCGAGCGTGTCGTGCCGCCCGACGGTGTCCGCGACGATCTCGGCCAGCACCTGGCCGCCGGTCGACAGCAGGCGGGTTCCGCAGGACAGATACACGTTGCCCTGCGCTCGGATGGTGTCGACGGCGCTGTAGCGGTCGGCGGGGTCCGATGCGCTGAAGAGGAGAGTGTCGGCGGCCTGATTGCCCTCCAGGTCGACGATGCGCAGGTGCTCGCCCGCCTTGACCGTCTCCAGCCAATAATCGCCCGCGGGCACGACGCGGCGGTAACGCGCCCGATCGGGCGACAGTCGGCTCGATTTGATCATGCCGGTCACTCCCCCGCCCGGCCGGTGCCGCAGCAGCGATACAGCCAGGTGTTCGCGAACCCGCGCCCGTTCTCCGGCCGCGAGTTCAGGCACTCGTCGTCCGCGGCGAGCGGCGCCGCCGTCGCGAGCGAGAGGCCCACCGGCCGCCGCGGATACTCGGCCGCGGGATCGAGCGGGTGCGGGCAGGTGTGCAGCAGCACCAGCGTGTCCATCTCGAAGCGCAGGCCGACCGACGCGCCGGGCCGCGCCGCCGCCGCGTCGAACGCCAGGGTGCCGTCCTCGGCGGCCGCGACCTTGCTGAACCAGTTCACGTTGGCCGCGAGATCGCGGCGCCCCAGGCCGTACTTGCCGGCCTCGACCAGAAAGGCGTCGAGGCCGTTCTGCGTCCAGTCGTTCCGGTACTGCTGATAGCGGCGCTCGCCCCAGCGCTCGGCGACCAGCCGCCGGTCGGCGCTGCCGCACACCGTGTCGTGCCAGCCGAATGAGTCCTCGACGATGGAGCAGAAGATGCGCCCCATGTCGGAGTACAGGCAATGGCCGCGCGTGAGCTTGAAGGTGTGCTGGCACTTCAACGTATCGGGCGCGTTGTAGCGCTCGAGCGGGTTCTGCGGGTTGTAGAACAGCATGCCGACGTTGGCGCCGCCCTCGAGGTCGGTGAGCCTCAGGCTCGTGCCCCCGCGCACCCGCAGCGACCAATGTTTGCCGCCGTCGATCCGCGTGTCGTAGGAATGTGCGTCGTCGATCATTCGGGTCCCCCGCATGGCCGTTCAAGGTGCCTGCCGGCCGAGGAACTCGCCGCCGAACTGGGGGGACCGCCCGCATGCGGGGAGATCACACCGGGGGGCGCGCGCGTCCCTCGA
>JAJXZV010000094.1 GCA_021779875.1 Pseudomonadota bacterium | reverse complement strand
GATGCCGGCACGGTGACGTATGCCTTCGACGACGTGGTCAAGGCGCTGAACGCCGTGCAGCCCTACGACTGGGCGGCGTTCCTGCGCGAGCGGCTCGATTCGACCGGCCGGCCGGCGCCGCTCGCAGGCTTGAGCCGCGGCGGCTACTCGCTCGTCTACACGGACAAGCCGAGCGAGTACCTGGCGAACGGCGACGATCAGCGCAAGCGCGTCAACCTGTGGTGGTCGATCGGCATCGGCATCGACGACAAGGATCAGGAAGGCACGGTGTCCGAGGTCGCGTGGGCGAGTCCGGCCTTCGACGCGCACCTCATCGAAGGCGATCGCATCCTCGCCGTCAACGGCGTGGCCTACGGCGCCGACGTGCTGAAGGAGTCGATCCGGGCGGCGGCCACGGCCAAGGCGCCGATCGAACTGATCGTCAAATCGGGCGATCGCTACGAGGTGGTGAAGCTCGATTACCACGAGGGGCTGCGCTATCCGCATCTCGAGCGCGACGCCTCCGCCCCGGCCCGATTGGACGACATCCTCGCGGCGAGGCCCTGACCTCCCGTGCGCTCGACACGCCCGAACTCGAGCATGAAGGCGGCGGCCGCCGCGGCCGCGGTCGCGGCGCTGGTCGCCGGTTGCCAAACCTATCGGCCGGCGCCGCTGTCGGCCGCGGACAACGCGCAGGCGATCGAGGCCCGTACGCTCACCGATGCGCGGCTCGGGGCGTTCCTCGCGGCGGCCCGCGCCGCCGACGCCGATGCTCCGGCGGGTGCCGAATCGGACGCGCCGCCCGCGCAGTCCCGGCCGGTCTGGGATCTGAGCTCGCTGGTGCTCGCGGCCCTGTACTATCACCCGACGCTCGACCAGGCGCGCGCCGAACTGGCCGAGGCGCGCGCGGGTGTGCGCACGGCCCGGCAGATCCCCAATCCGTCGCTGGGTTTCGAGGATCTGGCGTATACGCCGCACGCGGCTGCGGGTGCGGCGTGGACCGTTGCGCCGCTGATCAACTTCCTGATCGAGACGGGCGGCAAGCGTCGCGAGCGCACCGCCGGCGCGCAGGCCTTGCTGCAGGCCGCGCGCGCCGATCTGGTCAGTGCATCCTGGGGGGTCCGTGGCGGGGTGCGCGACGCACTGATCGAGCTCTGGGCGGCGCAACGGCGCATGGAGCTGCTGGGTCTGCGCACAGCCGCCCAGAACGAGCTGGTCGCCGGCCTGCAACGGCAGGTCGAGGCGGGCGAGGCCGCCGGGCTCGAGCTCGCGCGCGAACGCACCACGCGCAATCAACTCGAGCTCGCGAGCAGCGACGCGCAGCGGGCCGAGCTCGCCGCGCGTTCGAGGCTGGCGGCGTCGATCGGTGTCCCGGGGTCTGCGCTCGATCGCGTGAATCTCGATTTCACCGCCCTCGAGCGCGACCCTCCGCCGTTCGCGCCGGAGGGCCGCGCACAACTCGCCGACCGGGCCCTGACCGGCCGCAGCGACGTGGCCGCGGCGCTCGCGGACTACGCGGCCGCCGAGTCCGCGCTCGCCCTGGAAATCGCCCGCCAATATCCGGATCTGACCTTGAGTCCAGGCTACTCCTGGGATGCGGGTCAGCACCGCTACCTGCTGCTGCCGGCCGTGGATCTGCCGATCTTCAACCAGAATCAGGGGCCGATCGCCGAGGCGCGCGCGCGCCGCGAGCAGGCGGCGGCACGTTTCACGGCGTTGCAGGCGCACATCATCCAGGCCATCGATGGCGCGACCGCGGGTTACGACGCCGCGTCGCGGAGCGTGACCGCCGCGCGGGTGCTGCTCGACGGCGAGCAGGAACGGGAGCGACGCGTCGATCGGCTGTACCGCGCCGGCGAGATCGATCATCCCACGGTGCTCGGGACGCGGCTCGAGCGCATGGCCGCCGATCAGGCGGAATTCGAGGCGGCCGTCGTGCAGCGACAGGCGCTCGCGGCGCTCGAGGATGCGCTGCAGGCGGCGCTGCTCGGCCCGCCGCTGCCGGCGTCCAACGAGCAGAATCCGCGCGTGACGAACGGGCCGCGGCGGCCCGCCGGGATCACCGCGTCGCGGTGAGCGGCGCCCGCGCCGGGGCGATGGCAGCGGCGCCCGATCCGGCCCCGTTCAGCATTGCGAAGACCTCCCGCGGCGCGAACTCGCACCACTCGATCCCGAAGCCCGCGGCGGATCTTCGCACCACGTAAGCGGTCAGCACCGTCGGCTGCGCCAGAGGCTGCCCGGGCGGCTGGATGCGCACCTGGACTCGCGACAGCACACGGGGGGCGACGTCCGCCTGGATCAAGGCGCCGCTCATGCTGACGTTCACGAGCCGGCCTTCGTGAGCGGACAAGGGCTGCACGGTGACCCTCACCGGGATGCCCATCGCCATGCGCTCGCCCCATCGATGCTCCATGGCGGAAACCCTACTCGCGCCGCGTGGGGCAATTCCATCGGAGAAAGTACCTAACGCCTGTAGGCGATCGAGCCACGCGGCGCACCGCGCCGGCTCGGCGGACCTCAATCGAGGTGCGAATGCGGCGTCGCGACGTCCGGACGGTCCGCCGGCGGATGGGCGGCGTCCAGTTCGGTGACCTCGAACCAGATGGCGTTCAGCACGCCGAACGCGAGCGCGAGTCCGAGTCCGAGGATCCAGCTGAAATACCACATCAGTAATGCCCCTCCCGGTCCCGCAGCGCCTCGAGGGTGATCTTGCCCTTCAGCACCCGAAACACCCAGACCGTATAGGCGAGAACGATCGGCAGAAACACCGCGACGGCCCCCAGCATCAACAGCAGCGTCTTGGCGCTGCTGGACGCATCCCACACCGTGAGGCTCTGATTGGGATGCGTGGACGACGGCATCATGAAGGGGAACAAGGAGAATCCGGCCGTGAGGATGGTTCCCGCCTGAACCAGGCAACTCGTCGCGAAGGCCGCACCGGCGCGCCGCAGATTCAGCAGGGCCGCCGTGGCGACGGCGCCGAGCGCCGCGCCGGCCGGCGCGAGCCACATCCACGGCCACAGGCTGAAATTTCGCAGCCAGCCGCCCGTCACGACGGCGACGATCTTCGCCGTGGGATCCGACGGCCCGCCGTGATCGACGGCGCCGACGATCCGAAAACCGCCGATCCCATGCTGCAGCCAGACGCCGCCCGCCACGAACGCGGCAAGATACGCCAGGGCGGCGATCACGCCGACGGCGCGGGCGCGCGACGCCATCGGCTCGCCGACCTTCAGGGCGGCGTAGGCGTTGCCGTGCATCACCAGCATCGCCAGGCTCATCACGCCGCCGAGCAGGGCGAACGGATGCAGCAGGCTGAACAGGCCGCCGGACCCGACGGGCCGATGCAGGTCGTCGAAGTGAAACGGCAGACCGAGGAACAGGTTGGCGAACGCGACGCCGAACAGCAGGGCGGGCACGGTGCCGCCGAGCGTCAATGCGGCGTCCCAGACGGCCCGCCAGCGCTCGCCGCGCAGCTTGTCGCGGTAGGCGAATCCGACCGGCCGGAGAATCAAGGCCACGAGCACCAGGAACATCGCCAGGTACAGCCCGGAGAACGAGGTCGCGTACACCAGCGGCCAGGCGGCGAACACGGCGCCACCCCCGAGCACGAACCAGACCTGGTTGCCCTCCCACACCGGCTCGATGGCCTCGAGCAGCGCGCGGCGCTCGAGATCGTCCCGGCCGACCACGCGAAACGTGGCGCCGAGTCCGAGGTCGAAACCGTCGGTGATGGCGAAGCCGATCAGCAGAACGCCGACCAGCAGCCACCAGAGCACACGAAGTGCGGCGTAATCCAGGAAGTCGTTCATCGGTCGCCTCCCGCCTCGCGCGTCGCCCGATCGGGCGCGGTGCCCGGATCCGGCCAGGGGCGGCTCGGCCAGTAGCCGAGACCGTCGGGTCCGCGCCGGATGGCCCGAGTGATGAGGAACACGTCCACCACGGCGAGCGCCGAGTAGAACACCACGAACCCGAGCAGCGACAGCCAGACGTTGCCGGCGGAGGTGCGCGAGACGCCGAGGAACGTCGGCAGCACGCCGTCCACGGCCCATGGCTGGCGGCCGTACTCGGCCACGACCCAGCCGAGTTCGACGGCGATCCAGGGCAGCGGCAGGCTGAGGAACGCGGCCCTGAGGAAGCCCCGGTGCCGCTCGAAACGGTGCCGGCTGGCGAGATAGAAGGCGGTGGCGAACAATCCGATGAAGTAGAAGCCGAGGCCCACCATGGCGCGAAAACCCCAGAACAGCACCGGCACGTCCGGCACCGTGGACCAGGCGGCAGCGTCGATCTGCTGCGGGGTCGCGTGCGTCGGATCGTCGGTGTAGCGCAGCAGCAGAAGGCCGTACCCGAGGTCGGCCCGGTGCGCCTCGAAGTCCCGAACGAGGCCGGGATCGAGCGCATCCGCCGGCGAGGCACGCAGCCGGCGCAATTCGCCGTATGCCTCGATGCCGCTTTCGATGCGTGCGCGCGCATGCTGTACGAGGTCGACGATGCCGGCGACCGGCTTGTCGATGGAGCGGGTCGCGATCAGGCCGAGCAACCACGGGATCTTGACCTGCGCATGGGTCACTCGCTTCTCGACGTCCGGTAGTCCGAAGGCCGTGAAGCTCGCGGGCGGCGGCTGGGTTTCCCACTCGGCCTCGATGGCCGCGATCTTCATCTTCTGGTTCTCGCCGTCGAGGTAGCCGGACTCGTCGCCGAGCACCACCACCGACAGCGAGCAGGCGAGCCCGAAGCTCGCCGCCACGGCGAGGGACCGCCTGGCGACCTCCACGTTCCTGCCGCGCAGCAAATACCAGGCGCTGATCGACAGCACGAACACGGAGCCCAGCACGTAGCCCGCCGCGACCGTGTGCACGAACTTGGCCTGCGCCACCGGATTGAACAGCACGTCCGCGAAGGACGTGAGCTCCATACGCAGGGTGCGGAAGTTGAATTGCGCCCCGGTCGGGTGCTGCATCCAGCCGTTGGCGACTAGGATCCACAGCGCCGACAGGCTCGAGCCGAGCGCCACCAGGCCGGTGACCACCAGGTGACCGAGCTTCGGCAGGCGCTCCCAACCGAAGAAGAAGAGCCCGACGAAGGTCGATTCGAGGAAGAACGCCATCAGGCCTTCGACCGCCAGCGGCACGCCGAAGATGTCGCCGACGTAATGGGCGTAGTAGGACCAATTCGTGCCGAATTGGAACTCCATGGTGATGCCGGTGGCGACGCCCATCGCGAAGTTGATGCCGAACAGCACCCCCCAGAACTGGGTCATCCGCTTCCAGATCTCGCGCCCGGTCATGACGTAGACGGACTCCATGATCACCAGGATCATCGACAGTCCCAGGGTGAGCGGCACGAACAGGAAGTGATAGAGCGCCGTGAGGGCGAACTGCAGCCGCGAGAGCGTGACCACGTCGAAGTCGATCATGATGGGCTGCCTCGAAAGAAGAAGAACCACAGCAGGATCAGCGCGGCGAACTTGGCGGCCAGCGCGACGGTGATCTCGACCTTGAGGTCGCGGCGCCAATCAGCGGGGATTTTGGGGTCATCCATGGTTCACACCACTCCGATGATGCTCTGCCGCAGGCGCGCCGTCACGCAAGATTCATCGCTTCGTCAACTTTCGATTTTATACCAGCCGCAAAAGTCGTATATCTAATCCCGGGCCACGGGCAGCGACAGCCGGCTGAAACCATTTCGCCCGTGGCGAGTCTGAGCAACATCGGAGACCGTCATGCCCCGTCTTGCCAGGTTCAATCCACTGCGCTTCTGCGAGCCGCCCGGGCGATTGGGGCAGTCCCCGCCGCCGCGGTCGCGCGAGGCGCTGGTCGCGGAGAATGCCTACTTCCGTGCCGAGCGGCGCGGGTTCGCGCCGGGGCACGAACTCGAGGACTGGCTCGCGGCGGAGGCCGAGGTCGGGGAACGATCCGACCCGGAGTCTCCGGTGCACCTGCCGCCGGGTTCCTAGAATTTGCGCGACAAGTAGAGCAACATCTGCTCGATCTTGTAGAAGCTGTCCGGGCGCACGCCCTGGACGTCGGTGGGCAGCACGTGGTTGCGGGCGACGTTCTGGCCGTGGCGCAGATCGAAGTTCAGGTCCCACTTCGGCAGGATGTCGCGCCACGCGACGCCTGCGCCGAAGTCGATCGAGTAGGCGGGAGTGGCCAGGTCGTAGCGGTCGACCCCGGCGAAGAGATTGATCGCAAAGTGCTCGTTCATGCGGTGGCGAAAGTCCAACGCGCGAACGCCGATCAGCGAGTGCCCCTGCACCTCGTCGAATTCGATGCGCGCGCCCAGATCGTTCCAAGTCGAGACCGCGCGCCGTCCGCCGACCGCGAGGTGCGGGCTCGCGCCGACGCCCGACCAGGTGGTCGGCAGGCCCTTTTCCAGGTCCGTGCGGACCTTGTCGACGTTCACTCCCATGTCGACGAACAGCTCGAGCGCGCGCCGATCCTCCTCCGGCGCCGAACTCGAAGCCTCGTCCGGCGCCGAATCCCCCGCCGGTTCGTCGGCCGCCTCCGCCGAGCGGTCGTGGCCGTCGCGGCCGTAGCGAACGAAACCGTTGATCCGTGAAAAGGACTGGCCGAAGGCGTCGTGTCCGGCCGCGACTTCGCCACCGACCGTGAGATCCTTCCACGGCCGCGAGTAGCGCGTCATGATCTCGACGTAGTGTGTGTAGGGGTACTGCCCGTACACCTGATTGGCCACGGTTCGAACACGCCCCTCCAGATAGCCGCCGAAAGGCGGCTCCCAGCCGAGCCGCAGCATCTGGGCGCGCGCGCCCACCCCGTCCCCGAACAGGCGCTCCGAGGCGGCCCATTGCCCGGTCGGCAGGCGATTCTGGGTCATGCCGTCGAGGAACACGCCGTTGCTGGCATACCAGCCGTTCTGCCACTCCGTGATCTCGTAGGTCAGATCGAAGTTGCGCCACAGCCTCGGGAAGTCGATACCCATGGCCAGGGCGGATTCGCCCAGCAGGTAGCTGCCGCCGTTCAGGGTGTTCTGCCCCGAGTACTGCGCGTAGACGGCGAAGGGCGTGCTCGCCGGAATGATCACCCGGCTCATGTAGGAGGCTTGTTGCTTGTTGAGGGTTTGATTCGTCCCGGCGGGATGCAGGAAATCGTTCAGCAGGAAGTGCGCCGAATCAGGCAAACCGCCGCCGCCGTACTGCAGCTGCCGGTTCACGCCGATCGACCAGCCGCTCACCGGCTCGAAGGTCAATTGCGTGCCGAACAGGTGCGGATTGCCCCGGCTGAGTTCGCTGGTCCCCTGGCCTTGGAAGGCGATGCGATCGGTGGAGGACATGCGCGCCAGGAACACCTCGTACTGGAAGCCCCAACTGGTCAAGGGCTCGTAGTTCGAGAGAGTGGCCGAGGGCATGGTCGGCGCCTCGGTGCTGATCAGCATCGTGCTGTCGGTCATCGGCGAGAACCAGTGCGGCCGATAGCCGATGTCGAGCTGAGCCCCGTTGAAGCCCATGCTCATCATGGAGCCGGTCGGCAGGGTCCGACCCTGGTAGGCATCCACGCCCGCGCTCACCAGGAAGTAATCGCTTGGCTGCACGAAGCCCTGCGCGGCGACGTCGTAGTGGCTCGCGGCCGGCATGCCGTAGGAATTGGGCAGCGTGACGTCGGCGCCGCGGTTGGCGGCCCCGGCCACGCTCGCGTAGGTCACCGCGTAATCGCGGGAATAGCGGTCGAGATACCGGCGCACGCGCTCGCACAGCGGCTTGTCCCGCTCGCACGCCTTGGGGAGGGCATCGAGCACCAGGGCGACGGCGAACGGGCGCTTGAGCACCGGTTCGTCCGCGAGGATCAGCACCCGCTCCACCTGCCGCTCCATCTCCGGCTCGATGTTCAGGGGCAGGTAGCCGCTGACGCCCGCCGCCCGGGCATCCTGCGGTGCCGATGTGGCTACAATCATGCCGGCGACGCCAGCGGCCAGGACCTTTGCGGGGGAATTCACGATGGTTGCCGATCTCGATGAGGGCGCGAGGGTTTGCCGCGCAAAGCGGGCAGTACACGACATCCCGGCATGGGCGGTCAAGTGAGGTGCGCAGCGGAGAACGTCCTCGAGACGGCGCGCCTGTGCCTCCGGGAGCTGCGGGCCGATGACGCGGGGTTCATCCTGCGGCTGCTGAACGACGAGTCGTTCAAGCAGTTCATCGGCGACAAGTCCGTGCGCACGCTCGACGATGCGCGCGGATACCTCGACCGGGGCCCCATCGCGAGCTATGCGCGCCACGGCTTCGGTCTGTACCTCGTGAGTCTGCGCGAGGGCGCGGTACCCATCGGCATGTGCGGCCTGGTGAAGCGGGAGGCGCTCGCCGACGTCGACGTGGGCTATGCGTTCCTGCCCGAATTCCGGTCCCGCGGCTACGCGACGGAGTCGGCCGCCGCGGTGCTGACCTTCGGCCGCGAGCGTCTCGGGCTCGCGCGCATCGTGGCGATCACGGCGCCGGAGAACCGGGCCTCGGCCGCGGTGCTCCGGCGGATCGGACTGAGATTCGAGCGGACGATCACCCTGGAGGAGGGCGGGCGGGCGCTGGAACTGTACGTTCCCGCCTGACCCGGAGCCCTCAGTCGTCCATCAGGAAGCTGCGCAGCTGCTCGCTGCGGCTCGGGTGGCGGAGCTTGCGCAGCGCCTTCGCCTCGATCTGACGGATCCGTTCGCGCGTCACGTCGAACTGCTTGCCGACCTCCTCGAGCGTGTGGTCGGTGTTCATGTCGATGCCGAAGCGCATGCGCAGGACCTTGGCTTCGCGCGGGGTGAGCTGCGCGAGCACCGAGTGGGTGGTCTCGCGCAGGCTCTCGGTGGTCGCCGAGTCTATCGGCGAGGACACGGAGGTGTCCTCGATGAAGTCGCCGAGGTGCGAATCCTCGTCGTCGCCGATGGGCGTCTCCATCGAGATCGGCTCCTTGGCGATCTTGAGCACCTTGCGGACCTTGTCCTCCGGCATCTCCATGCGCACCGCGAGTTCCTCGGGCGTGGGCTCGCGGCCCATCTCCTGGAGCATCTGGCGGGAGATGCGGTTCAGCTTGTTGATCGTCTCGATCATGTGCACGGGAATCCGGATGGTTCGCGCCTGATCGGCGATCGAGCGGGTGATCGCCTGCCGGATCCACCACGTGGCATAGGTCGAGAACTTGTAGCCGCGCCGGTATTCGAACTTGTCCACGGCCTTCATCAGGCCGATGTTGCCTTCCTGGATGAGGTCGAGGAACTGCAGGCCGCGATTCGTGTACTTCTTCGCGATCGAGATCACCAGGCGCAGGTTGGCCTCGACCATCTCCTTCTTCGCCCGCCGCGCCTTGGCCTCGCCGATCGAAACCTCGCGGTTGATCTCCTTCAGATCGTTGATCAGCACGTGGAAGACGCCCTCGAGATCCTTCAGCTTGTTCTGGCGGCGCTCGACCTCCTCCTTGAACTTGGCGAGCGGCGCCGAGTAGCGCTTCTTGGCCTTGATGTGCTTGTCGAGCCAGCGGGTGCTGGTCTCGTTCTTCGGGAAGGTCGCGATGAAATCCTTGCGCGGCATGCCCGCCTGCTTGATGCAGAGGAACATGATCTCCTTCTCGAGCAGCCGGACCTCGCTCACGTGCTGGCGAAGGTTGTCGATGAGCTGATCGAACATCTTGGGCGCGAGCTTGAGCTCCATCAGTTCGCCGCAGATCCGCTTGCGGATCTTCAGGGTCTTCGGATCCTTCGAACCGAGCTTGTCGAGCGCGTTCAGGTACTGGTTGTGGGCCTTCGCGATCGAGATGAAGCGCTTGGCGGCCTCCTCCGGGTCCGGGCCTGTATCGACGGCTTCCTCGCCGTCCTCGCCGTCCGCATC
>JAJXZV010000122.1 GCA_021779875.1 Pseudomonadota bacterium | reverse complement strand
CGGGCGACTTGGGCGATGCAACCACCATCCGAGTCCCTCCCAGGTGCCGCAGCCGGGCGCCGGACACACGCCACACGGGCTATTACATATCCGATTGTCGGACAGACCCACTATCGAATAGTCTCATGCGGTCGTCAACGCCGGCACCAGCCGCGGCGAACGAGCGACGGGGGGGAAGCAAGGATGCGGGCCTGGGTCGTCGAAAGCATCACCGCTGCGGGGCAGATGGCGTTGCGGGACATCCCCGTGCCGCGACCGACAGGTGATGCCTGTCTGGTACGTGTCGAGGCGGCGGGGGTGAATTTTCTCGATACCCTGATGATCCGCGGCCAGTACCAGGTGAAGCCGAAGCTGCCCTTCACCCCCGGGATCGAAGTGGTGGGCAGCGTCGTCAAGCCCGGGCCGGGCAGCCCGTACGCGGCGGGGGAGCGGATCGCCGCGATGGTGGATCTCGGGGGGTATGCCGAATACGCGGTGGTGCCGCGCCTCGCCTCCGAGCGGGTGCCCGAGGGGATGAGCAGCCGCGATGCGGCGGGGTTGCCGATTGTCTATCCCACGGCATTCCTGGCCCTGCGGCAGCGTGCGGCGCTACGGGCGGGGGAAACCGTGCTGATCCACGCGGGCGCCGGCGGTGTCGGCTCGGCGGCGATCCAGCTTGCCAAGCACTGGGGCGCGCGCGTGATCGCCACGGCGGGCGGCGCGGCCAAGGTCGCGCAGTGCCGCAGCCTCGGCGCCGACGCGGCCATCGACTACCGCGCCGAGCCGATTGCCGAGGCGGTCCGGCGCGAGACCGGCGGACGCGGCGTGGACGTGGTGGTCGACCCGGTCGGGGGCGAGGTGACGCGCGAGAGCCTGCGCTGCCTTGCCTGGGGCGGACGTCTGGTCATCGTGGGTTTCGCCGGCGGCGGCATCGCGGAAATTCCCGCCAACCGGCTGTTGCTGAAAAACGCCTCGGCGCTCGGCGTGTACTGGGGCGAGTACCGCACCCACCATCCCGACATCGTCGCCGAGGTGTTCCGCGATATCTTCGACCTCCATCGACAAGGCGTGATCCGCCCGCTGGTCCGCGACGTATTCCCGCTGGAGCAGGCGGAACGCGCGTTGGAGGCGATCGCCGGCCGCGAGACGGTGGGCAAGGTCGCCCTGTTCCCGTTCGGAGAGCCCGCGCAATGATCGACCCGCAGCGACTGCTGGCACTCGATTTCCCCGAGATCGTGCACACCTACACCACGCGCGACACCATCCTGTACGCGCTCGGCGTCGGCCTGGGGTCGGACCCGCTCAGCCCCCACCATCTGCAATATGTCTATGAGCGGGGGTTGGTCGCGCTGCCGACGATGGCGGTGGTGCTGGCCTATCCGGGGTTCTGGTACCGCGACCTCGACACCGGTCTGGATTTCTCCAAGACGGTGCATGGGGCGGAGAGCATCGCGATCCATGCACCGCTGCCCGTCGCGAGCACCGTCGTTGCCAAGACACGGATCGTGGACGTGATCGACAAGGGGGCGGGACGCGGGGCGCTGGTGGTCAGCGAACGGGCGATCCGCGACGGGGCGGACGGCAGGCTGTTGGCGACCGTGCGGCAGACAGCGTTCTGCCGCGCGGATGGCGGCTTCGGCGGGCCGGAGCGCCGCGAACCGCGCCCGGCGCCGCCGCCGGACCGGCCCGCCGACCATGCGGTGCACTTCACCACGCGGCCGGAGGCGGCGCTGATCTATCGCCTCAGCGGCGACCCCAACCCGCTGCACGTCGATCCCGAAACCGCTCGCGCCGCCGGGTTCGCGCGGCCGATCCTGCACGGACTCTGCACGATGGGCGTGGTCTGCCACGCCGCCGTCGCGGCGCTGTTCGGCCACAATCCCGGCGCGCTGAGGCGGATGGAATGCCGCTTCACCGCCCCGGTAATCCCGGGGGACAGCATCCGCAGCGAGTTCTGGGCCATCCCGGAGGGCTGGGGCTTCCGCGCCTCGGTGGGAGAGGCGGCGGTGGCGCTCGGGACTCTGTCGTAACGGCATTGCACGGCCCGGCCCCGTCTGCTTGACGTGCCGGGCACCTATCCGACAACCGGACCAACGGGGACGAGACCGATGAGCCTGCAATTCGAGAAACTGAACGTCCCTTCGGCCTATCAGGTGGTCTCGCGCGAACTGCGCCGGAGCATCGTCTCGGGTGATCTCAAGCCGGGCGACCAGTTGCCGAGCGAAGCGGAGCTTGCCGAACAGTTCGGCGTCAATCGCTCGACGGTGCGCGAAGGCATTCGCCAGCTTGAGAACGACGGCTTCGTGCGCCGCGAAGGCCGCAAGCGGCTGTGCGTCTCGGTGCCGACCAGCAGCGATCTGGCACCGCGTGCCAGCCGTGCGCTGGTCATGCATCAGGTCACGTTCCGCGAGTTGTGGGAGGTCGCGCGCGTGTTGGAGCCGGCCTGCGCGGCCCTGTCCGCCGCCAACCGGACCGGGCCGCAGGTGGCCGCCCTGGAAAGCAATATCGAGCGCACGCGCCACTCGCTCGACAACGGGGCGCTGTCCACGGCGCTCGACA
>JAJXZV010000449.1 GCA_021779875.1 Pseudomonadota bacterium | reverse complement strand
CAGCGCGCGCATCGCCGGCTGGGTCATGCGGTAGATGAACCAGGCGAAGCGCTGCGGGCCGCGGCGCACCGTGCGCTCGAAGCGCCTCAGCGCAGCGCGCGCATGGCGCGGATCGCGCAGGCAGGTGTCGAGCGCCTCGCCGGCGGCAATGCCCCCGACCATGGCGAACAGCACCCCGGAGGAGAACACCGGGTCGATGAAGGCGTACGCATCACCGATCAGCAGGTAGCGCGGGCCGCGCACGCGCGGGCAGCTGTAGCTGTAGCTGCCCGTCGCCTGGACTTCGGTGATGAGCTGCGCCTGCGCCAGGCGCGAGGCGAGCGGCGCGCAGCGCTCGATGGTGGTGAGGAAGAAGCTGCGCACGTCCTGCTCGCGGCGCTTCATGTAATCCGGCCAGACCACCGCCCCGACGCTGGTCGTGCCGTCCGCGAGCGGGATGAACCAGAACCAGCCGTCCTCGAACCAGAACAGCGAGATGTCTCCGCAGCGCGCGCCGCTCTCGCGCCATGCGCCCCGGAAGTGCGCGAACATCGCGCAGCTTTCGTGCCGGCGGTTGCGCTGCTTGGTGCCGAAGCGGCTGGCGAGGAAGGTGTCGCGGCCGGAGGCATCGATGAGAAAGCGTGCCTCGAAGAGACGCTCCCGGTCCGGCTGCTCGGCGCGCACGCGTACCCCGTCGGCAGTGAACTCGACCTCGCGCGCCCGGCAGCCCTCGATCACCTCGGCGCCGAGCGCGGCGGCGCGGCGGATCAGGATGGTGTCGAACTCCGAGCGGCGCACCTGGTAGGCGAGCGGCAGCGACTTGTTCCAGCCCTCGGCGAATGCGAAGCGCTGCGTGCGCTCGGGCGCCTCGGCATGAAACTGCGCGCCGTGCTTGGGCAGGCCGATGGCGCGGACCTCGGCGGCCACCCCGAGCCGCTCGAACAGCGGCAGGTTCGCCGGCAGCAGCGACTCCCCGATGTGAAAGCGCGGGTGGTGGGCCTTCTCGAGCAGCACCACGCGATGGCCGCGCTCGGCGAGCGTCGCGGCGGCGCTGGAGCCACCCGGCCCCCCGCCGACGATGAGCACATCGCAGCGCTCGGGCGCAGCTGAGCTCATCCGCCCGTGCCCGCTCCGTGCCTGTGCAGCGCCTTCTTGGCGTGCCGGGCGCCGCTGGCGACCGCGTGGCCGACGCGCTTGGCACCGGTGGCGATGGCGTGTCCGACGTGCTTGGCGTCGTGCTTGATGGTCATGCGTGCCGGGCGGGTGTCGTGCGCGACGCGCCGGCCGAAGCGGCGCGACGCGGTGGCGACGCGGTGGCCGACATGCTTCGCATCGTGCTTGATGGTCATGCGCGCCGGGCGGGTATCGCGCGCGACGCGCCGGCCGAAGCGGCGGGACGCGGAGGCCACCTTCAGGCCGAAGCGCTTGGCGTCCTGTCCGATGTGCCGCCCGACGTGGCGCACCTCCTGGGTGAACGAGCCGGAGCCGGCGTGTGCGCTCGGCATGCCGAGCGTCCCGGCCGCGAGGGCCGCGGCGCAGAGCAGGGTGGTCAGGGGTTTCATGCGGGTACTCCGGGCATGAGGTGGTCTCGAATGTTACCGTAGTTCTTCCGGGCGGGCATGGCAGGGCCCGCGGGCACGGGCCCTCAAGGGGCGAGGCGCATGCGCGCGAAGCGCCGCGCGATGCCCGGATCGAGCTCGGCGGCGGCCGCGAGGTCCGCCCGCGCCGCAGCGCTCTCGCCCAGGCGTCGCTCGGCGAGCCCCCGGCCGTACAGGGAGGTCGCGATCCGCGGGTTGAGCCTCAGGGCGGCGTCGTAATCGGCGATCGCGTGCTGCGCTCGCCCGAGGCGCAGCTGCACCAACCCGCGGCTGTCGAGAATGTCGGCGGACTTCGGCAACCAGCCGAGCGCACGGTCGCAGTCCTGCAATGCCGCGTGCAGGTGCACGCCGGCCTCGGCGCGAAACCAACAGCGATCGCTCAGCGCGGCGGGCAGCAGCGCGTCATGGGGATGGTAGTGGACCCACAGGCCGATCTCGCGGATGGCATCGGCGTACTGATCGAGCCGTGCGTAGAGGGAGGCGATCGGCAGGAGCAGCTCGGACGCATCGGGCACCTGCAGTGCGACAATGTTGACGTCGGTGCGCGCCTCGCTGAGCGCACTCGCCGGGACGTGTGCGCCGTTCAGCAGCAGTGCCGCGCGCGCAAGTCGCGCCCGGTGCAGCGTCGGGGCCAGCGTGATGGCCGCGTCGAAATCGGCCAGGGCCGCGGCGCGCTGCTTCAAGGAGCGGTGTATCCGGCCGCGCTGATAACGGTATTGCCCGCTGGCCGGATCGAGCTGGCAGGCGCGGTTCAGCCGGGCGAGTGCGGCCGTATCCCGGCCCTCGGTGTGCAGGGCCATGCCCTGGCGCGCGAGCCGGCCGGCCTCGGCGAGCGCGCCGGCGCTGCCCGGGGCGCTCGCCACCGGGGCGCTGCCCGGGGTGGCCGTCGTGCCGGGGCCGGCCAGCACCGCTGCGGCCCCGGGGCGCTTGATCAGGTAGCGCTGGCCGAGGGCGAAGACCGGGCC
>JAJXZV010000333.1 GCA_021779875.1 Pseudomonadota bacterium | reverse complement strand
CGCGGGCATCGCGCCGCTGGCCGCGTGGCGCGCGGCGCTGCGGCCGGTGGCGGGCCTCGCGCTGTTTGCCTGGGTTCCCGCATCCCTCGCCGTGCTGCTGATCGGGGTGAGCCAGTGGCTGTGGTCGCCGACGGCCGAGCTCACCTTTCGCTTGGTCGCGGGACTGCTCACCCCGGTGCTGCCCGGATTGCACACCGACCCGCGCACCTTGACGCTGTTCGCGCCGCACTTTGCGGTCACGATATCGGCCGAGTGCTCGGGGCTCGAGGGCGTCGGCCTGATGATCGCCTTCTGCACGGCGTGGCTCTGGTATTTTCGCGACGAGTACCGCTTCCCGCGCGCGCTGACCGTGCTGCCGGCCGGCGTGCTGCTGGTGTTCGCCTTGAACGTGCTGCGGATCGCCGCCTTGTTGCTCATCGGCAATGCGGGGCATCGCGCGGTCGCGATCGTCGGCTTTCATTCGCAGGCCGGCTGGATCGGCTTCAACGCCGCGGCGTTCAGCGTCGCCTATGTGGCGCGCGGCAGCGCGTGGCTGCACCGCGCGTTGCGCCCGCCGCCCGCCTGGACGGACAATCCCGTCGCGCCCCTGCTGATGCCCTTCCTCGCGATCCTCGCCGCGGGGTTCCTCGCGCGGGCGATGTCCGCGGGCTTCGATCGGTTCTACGCATTGCGCCTGATCGGCGCGCTCGCCGTGCTGTGGCTGTATCGCCGCCGGTATGGCGGACTCGACTTCGGTGCGAGCTGGCGCGCACCGCTGGTCGGCGTGTTGGTGTTCGCGGTGTGGATCGGGTACGCGGCGCTCGTGGCCCCGCATGCGGACATGGCCGAAGCCCTGCGGCTGATGTCACCCGCCGCGCGGGCGACCTGGATCGGCAGCCGGCTGGTGGCCTCGCTGGTCACGGTGCCGATCGCGGAGGAACTGGCCTTCCGAGGCTATCTGATGCGCCGCCTGGTCGCGGCGGACGTCACGCGGGTGACTTTCGGCGAGGCCACGCCCTGGGCGGTGCTAGGCAGTTCCGCCCTGTTCGCCCTGATGCACGGCGCGTTCTGGGCGCCGGGCCTGCTCGCCGGACTGGCCTACGCCCTGGTCGCGAAACGCACCGGGAAAATCGGGGAAGCGATCGTCGCGCACGCCACAACCAACGCGCTGCTCGCCGCGGGCGTGCTGGCCTTGGGCGAGTGGCAGTGGTGGTGAACGAGCCGGCCGGCGTGCCGCCGGCCGGCTCATCGAACTCTTAACTACGAACCCGGGAGCGCAGCACGATCAGGCCGCCGGCGAGCAGCATGAATGCCGCCACCGCGGAACTCGCATCGATCTCCGGAGCGCTCACGGATCCGCCGGATCCCTCGGATCCGTCGTTCGAATCGTGGTGGTTCCAGCTGTCCCGTTGCCACTCGTGATTGCCGCGCTGGAAGAACTGCTGGCCATCGGCCATCGCCAACGCCGATCCTGACAAGGTGATCAACAAAGCCGCTATCAACGTACGCACGTCCTGTCTCCTTCACTCTATTGACGGCCAATCCCTGGGAGGCCTCATACGCAAACATCATACGCGCTGTCGCCAGTTCGCGACGTGCGACTTTACACATCGCGGCATGCAATATGTCAACTCGCAGATCGCTGAATTCTCGCAGGGATCGACACCCTGGTTGCCGCACTGAAGCACAACCACCGCGCCGCCGCAATTAAGATGATGATAGGTCGCCGCCACCGGCCATCGCAAACCGGTATGCTGCGCCGCGATCCCCGCCATCGAGGTTCCTTTCGAGCATGAGCATCAATGAAGTCAGCGCCGGCGACAACCTGCCCCAGGAATTCAATGTCATCATCGAGATTCCGATGAATGCCGATCCGATCAAGTACGAGGTCGACAAGGCCTCGGGCGCCGTGTTCGTCGATCGCTTCATGATGACGGCCATGCACTATCCGGCGAACTACGGCTATGTGCCGCACACCCTCGCCGCGGACGACGACCCGGTCGACGTGCTCGTGCACACCCCCTTCCCCCTGTTTCCCGGCGTGGTGGTCCGCTGCCGCGCCCTCGGCCTGCTGCAGATGGATGACGAGGCGGGCGGCGACGCCAAGCTCCTGGCGGTGCCCGCCGACGACATCTGCCCGCAGTTCAAGCACTGGAAGACCATCGCCGACGTGCCCGAGGTGCGGCTGAAGCAGATCCAGCACTTCTTCGAGCACTACAAGGACCTGGAGCCCGGCAAGTGGGTCAAGGTCGTCGGCTGGGCCGGCGCCGAAGCCGCGCACGCCGAACTCCTGGACGGCGTCCGCCGCCACGCGGCGGTCGGGAACCGGCCCGACTGACGCTCCTTCAGAGCAGTTCCTCGGGCGCGAACGGCGCCAGGGATTTGATCAGGAAACGCTGCCAGCGCGTGGTCTCGGGATCGATTCGCCAGGTGCGCGCGGACGCCCCCTCGCCGCTCGACCAGACGATCCGGTCCTGCGCGTCCAGCGCGAGCGTGTAGCTGCCGTCGGCGCTCACGTCGTCCAGCAGGCCCGAGACCTGCCGGGCTATGTCGGCGCTGCGGATCACCAGGCCGAGCTCGCTGTTGATGTGGCGCGAGCGCGCATCCATGTTCATCGAGCCGATGAACACGACCTCCTGGTCGATGACCAGCGCCTTGGCGTGCAGGCTCGCGTTGGAGCCGCGGAACGGATGGAAGCGGCGGCGCTTCTGGCCGAGCCTCGGCCGCACCTCGTGCAGGTCGACACCCAGTTTGAGCAGCGCCACGCGGTAGCGCGCATAGCCGTTGTGCACCAGCGGCGAGTCGGTCGAGGCCAGGGAGTTCGTCAGGATGCGGATCTTCACGCCGCGCTCGACGAGCTCGCGCATCAGCTGCACCCCCTCCTTGCCGGGCACGAAATACGCCGAGATGACGATCAACTCCCGGGACGCCGAGCGCATCAGCGCGGCCACGTTGTTGGCGATGGTCACCTCGTCGCCGGTCGATGGGTCGCTGGCGATTTTGGCCGGCCCGTCGGCGAGCACGGCGGCCGGAACCCAGTCGAGCCGCAGCGACCCGGCGTCGAGTTCGCGCGCCAGCCAATCGGCGTCCGGGTCGAACGGACGATCGACCGGCGCGCCGCGCGGCTCCTCGGACTCCGCGGGGTCGGCGACCGAGCCGATCGGATAGGCGTACCGGCTGTTCCAGAAGGCGTCGAAGGAGGCCGACAGCCGGGGCACCACGGGGCCGGCCGCCACGACGTCCAGATCGATGAAATTGCTGTATTTGTCGCGCGTGAAGTACTGATCCCCGAGATTGCGGCCGCCGGTGATGGCAATGGTGTTGTCCGCGACGAACAGCTTGTCGTGCATCCGGTGGTTGATGCGCACGATGTCGTAGGCCGACACGAGGAAGCGCGTCCAGGTCGCGAACCGCCCGCCGGCGAACGGGTTGAACACCCGCACGTCGACGTTCACGTGCCGCTCGAGGCGCAGCAGCCCCTGATCCTCGCCCGCGGTGTTGAGATCGTCCACCAGCAGGCGGACCCGCACACCGCGGTCCGCCGCCATGAGCACGTGGTTCATGATGAGGCGCGTCGACTCGTCCTGATGGACGATGTAGTACTGCAGGTCGAGCGTGCGCTCGGCCCGGTCGGCGAGCGCGAGCAGGCTCGCGAGCGCCTCGTCGCCCGACGACAGCAGACGGATGCCCGACAGGCCGCGGCCCGCGGCGCTCTCTTCGACGATGTGGCCGAGCATGGTGTGTTGCGGATCCTCGAGCGCTTCGCTTCGATACTTGGGCACGTGCTGCGGCAGGCTCGCGCAGCCCGCGAGAAACAGCAAGACCGCGGCCGCGATCAATGCCTGCATTGATCCACGTGCACGCCGACGAGCGCCGCGAACCGCGTCGCTTGATCGACCATCGACGCCGGCGCCGCCGCCGCGGCGAGCCCCGCCAGCGGCACGATCACCGCGAGCGCGAGCCACTCGCCGCGGGTCGGCGGCGCGCCGCCGCGGACCATGCGCACGGCCTTCGGCAGCACGAGCAGGGCGATCACGCAGCACCCGGCGGTGACCAGGATCACCCACAGGGTCGCCCAGGCGGGCCGCGCCCCGTCGCGCCACAGGCGCGTGTAATGCGCGAGATCGCAGCGGTAGACCACGGCGAAGTACGCGAACCAGCCCACGGGCAGCAGGCTCGCTGCCAGGGCGATCAGTGGAAGCGGGGATCTGCGCATCGACCGATCATATCAGGCACACTTCGCACCCATGCAGCCGACCCGCCGCATCAAGAGCTTCGTGCTGCGCGCCGGCCGCGTCACGGCGGCGCAGGAGCGCGCGCTCGAGACGCTCTGGCCGGTCTACGGCCTCGTGCCGGGCGACGCCCCCCTCGATCTCGACGCGGTGTTCGGGCGGCGTGCGCCGCGCCGCCTGGAGATCGGCTTCGGCACCGGCGAGTTGCTCGCCGGGCTCGCGCAGGCGGATCCGCAGATCGACCACCTGGGCATCGAGGTGCATCGCTCGGGCGTCGGCCGGCTGCTCCTGCAGGCGCACGGCGCCGGCCTCGCGAACCTGAAGGTCGTGAGCCGCGACGCGGTCGAGGTGCTCGAGCACTCGATCGCCGACGCCTCGTTCGACGAGGTGCTGGTCTTCTTTCCGGACCCCTGGCACAAGAAGCGCCACCACAAGCGGCGGTTGATCGACGCGCCGTTCGTCGCGCTGCTCGCGCGCAAGCTGCGCGCCGGCGGCGTGTTGCGGCTCGCCACCGACTGGCGGGACTACGCCGAACAGATGCTCGCGGTGTGCAACGCGGAACCGGAACTGCGCTCGCTGAGCCCCGATCGCACCTACGTGCCTCGCCCGGACTTCCGGCCGCCGACGCGATTCGAGCGGCGCGGCGCGCGGCTCGGCCATTCGGTGTGGGATCTCGCCTTCGTGCGCCGGGGCTAGAGAAAGCTGCCGCGGATCCCGTCGACGATGAACTGCACGGCGAGCGCGGCGAGCACCACGCCGGAGAGCCGGTTCATCACGTTCGCTCCGGTCACGCCGATCACCGCCATCAGGCGCGGCGCCGCGAGCAGCACGACCAGGCAGGCGAACATGACCAGCGCCACCACGGCGAGGAATCCCGCGAACAGCGCCGGCTTGCCGTGCACCTCGCCGCTCTCGAGCAGGATGGTGGCGAGCGCGCCGGGACCGGCGATGAACGGGAAGGCGAGCGGGAAGACCGAGATGTCCTCGCGCCGCCGCGACTCCTCCTCCTCCGGGTGCGTCGAGCGCGTCCCCGAGGTCCGCGCGAACACCATCTCGAGGGACATCAGGAACAGCAGCGTCCCGCCGGCGATACGAAACGAGCTCAACGCGATGCCCATGATCGCGAGGAACGGCGCGCCGCCGAATGCGAACAGCACGCAGATGCCGAAGGCGATGGCGCAGGCCTTGTACGCCATGCGCCGCTGGTAGCGCGCGCTCGCGCCCGCGGTCAGCCCCGCGAACAGCGGTATCAGCGAAATGGGTTCGACCACGACGAAGAAGACCACGAAGAACTTGACGAGCTGTTGGAACATGCGGGGATGTTGCTGCGCGCAATATTTGATGGTTGCGCGATCCGGCCATTGGGAGTTCAATCGAGTGGGGCGAGCATAGCAGACGGAGACGGCGATGAACGTAATCAAGCCGGTCGTAGGTCAGTGGTATCGCGGCGGTACCAACGAGCTCTTCGAAGTGGTCGCGATCGACGACCAGGACGAAACCATCGAGATCCAGTACTTCGACGGCACCGTCGCGGAGATGGATTTCGACGGATGGAATGAGCAGCTGCTCGACCGGCTCATCGACGTGGCCGATCCGCCCGAGGATTGGTCGGGCGCCGTCGACGTCGAGGCGGAGGATCTGGATCGCGATTTCGAGGACACCGCGCGCACCGAGTGGTCCACCCCGCAGCAGCGCCCGCTGCGCTGATCGCCGCCCTCGCCTAGCGAGTGGTGCGCGCGCCGGCCTTGGCGGCCTCCTGCGCGGCGAGTTCCTCGATCCGACGGCGCAGCATCACCAGCACCGCGAGACCGGGCGCCGCCGTCACGAACGTGATCACGAAGAAATTCGCCCATCCCACGACGGCGACCACCTGACCGGCGATCGCGCCCATGACGACCCGCGGCACGGAGGCGAGCGCCGAGAGCAGCGCGTACTGGGTCGCGCTGAAATCGACCCGGCACAGGGACACCAGGAACGCGACGAACGCCGCCTGCCCCATGCCGCCGACCAGATTGTCGCCGGTGGTCGCGAGGAGCATCAGCCACATCTTGCCGCCGGCCACCGCGAGCCACATGTAGAGGAGGTTGGTGAGCGCCTGGCCGAAGCCGAAGATCAGCATCGAGCGGAACATGCCCCAGCGCATGTAGAGCCAGCCGCCGAGCGCGACGCCGATCATGGTCGACACCGTCATGTCGATCTTGCCGACGCTGAGCTGCCGCAGCGAGAAGCCCGCGCCCTTCAGCATGAAGGCGCTGTACAGGCTCAACGCGAAGGCATCGCCCACCTTGTACAGCAGCAGCAGGGCGAGGAATCCCCAGGCGCCCGGCCGCCCGATGAGGTCCGCGAGCGGATGCAGCACGGCGTCGGCGAGCGTGCGCGGCGGGCGGCCCGGCGCGTGCGGCTCGGGCGCCCACCATGTCGCGAACATGGTGGCCGCCATGAGCCCGGCCACCATCAGATAGGCCGTGCGCCAGCCGACGGCCGAGGCGATCAGCACGATGACCGCGCCGGCGAACATCGCCGCCGTCCGGTAGCCGAAGGTGGTGGCCGCCGCGGCGAGCGCCCGCTCGCTCGCCGGGATCACGTCGACCCGATAGGCGTCGATGACGATGTCCTGGGAGGCGGACAGGAACGCGACCAGCACGGCCACCATGCCGAGGGCGTACGGCGCCCGCACCGGCGAGCTGAAGCCGATGCCCGCGATGCCGACCGCGAGCAGCGCCTGATACAGCAGGATCCAGCCGCGGCGCCGGCCGAGCATCGGCGGCAGGTACCGGTCGAGGAACGGCGCCCACAGGAACTTGAGCACGTAGGGCGCTCCCACCAGCGAGAACACGCCGATGGTCCGGATGTCGATCTGCACGGAGGCGAGCCACGCTTGCAGGGTCGCACCGGTCAGATTGAGCGGCAGCCCCGAGGCGAAGCTCAGCAGCAGGATGGCGGTCATGCGCCGATCGCGCAGCGCCTGCCAGAGCGTGGGCTTCTGCGCCGTCAACGCTCGATGCCTTGCGTCCGTGAGTCGTCGTACATGGCGCGCGATCATACCAGCATGGCGACTGCGCCCGCTTGCGGCGCGGGCATGGGCTTGCGAGACTGGCGCGCCATGAACGAGGACCGCAGCCGCCGCTTCATCGATTTGTGCATCCGCTCGGGCGTGCTCAAATTCGGATCCTTCGTGCTCAAGTCCGGGCGGGAGAGCCCGTATTTCTTCAACGCGGGGCTGTTCAACACGGGCGCGGCCATCGCGGCGGTCGGCCGCGCGTACGCCGCCGCGCTGGCCGATTCCGGCCTCGAGGTCGACATGCTGTTCGGCCCGGCCTACAAGGGCATCGCCCTCGTGACCGTGACCGCCGCGGCCCTCGCGGAGCACCACGGCGTCGACCTGCCCTTCGCCTTCAACCGCAAGGAGGCGAAGGACCACGGCGAGGGCGGCCGGATCGTCGGCAGCCCGCTGGCGGGGCGGGTGCTGATCGTCGACGACGTGATCACCGCCGGCACCGCCATCCGCGAATCCGTCGAGATCATCGAGGCCGCCGGGGCCCGGCCGGCCGGCGTGCTGCTCGCCCTGGACCGGCAGGAGCGGGGCGCCGAGGGGCGCCTGTCCGCGGTGCAGGAGGTGCGCCGGCGATACGCGATCCCCGTGGTCACGGTCCTGACCCTCGAGCACTTGATGCGCCACCTCGACCGGACGCGGCACCCCGCCGAGGCGGCCCGCATGCAGGCCTACCGGGACCGGTACGGAGTGCTGGAATGAGCCGCCGGACGCTGGAAAAGCGCCGGCCCGCCCCTCACAATGACCGGGGCTGAGCGACGGGACACCGACTTGAAGCACCTCGTCTGGATAATCTGCGTGATCGTGCTGCTGGGCTCCGGCGCGCCGGCGCTCGCCGCCGCCTCGTCCTCGGGGCGCAAGCTGTACAAGTGGGTGGACAATCAGGGAGTCACCCACTTCGGCGATCGGGTCCCGCCGGAGTACGCCTCCCAGGAACAGCACGTGGTCAACGCCCAGGGAGTCGAGGTCGAACGGCTGGAGGCCCAGAAGACCCCCGAGCAGCAGGCCGCCGACGAGCAGAAGCGGCAGGAGGCGCAGGATCGCGCGAACCGCGACCGGAACCTGCTGAGCACCTACGGCTCGGTGCAGGAGATCGAGCGCCTGCGCGATCAGCGCCTCGCGCTGCTGACCGACCAGATCAAGGTGACCAGCCAGTTCCTCGAGAACCTCGACGGCCGCATGAAGAAGCTGCGCGCGACCGCCATGATCTTCAAACCCTACAGCGCCGACCCGAAGGCGCAGCCCATGTCCGACCAGGTGGCCGAGGACCTGGTGCGCGTCGGCAACGACATCCGCACCCAGGAGGAGAACCTGCGCGAGAAGCGCAGCGAGGAGACCGCCATGGGCAGGCAGTTCGAGAGCGACATCGCGCGCTTCAAGGAATTGAAGGGCATCCATTGACCCCGAAGACCCGCATCCTGCTCGGCGTGACCGGCGGCATCGCCGCCTACAAGAGCCCAGACCTCGTACGCCGCCTCATCGAGCGCGGCGCCGAGGTGCAGGTGGTCATGACGGCCGGCGCCCAGCACTTCGTGACGCCGCTGTGCTTCCAGGCGGTCTCCGGCCGCCCCGTGCGCACCGACCTGTGGGACGGCACGGCCGAGGCGGCCATGGACCACATCGAGCTCGCGCGCTGGGCGCAGCTCGTGCTGATCGCGCCGGCGAGCGCGGACTTCATCGCCCGCCTCGCGGGCGGCCGCGCGGACGACCTGTTGGCGACGCTGTGCCTCGCGACCGAGGCGCCCGTGGTGCTCGCGCCGGCGATGAACCGGGCGATGTGGGCGAATGCGGCGACGCGCACCAACGTCGACACCCTGATCGCCCGCGGGCTGCGCCTGCTCGGCCCGGACGCGGGAGCCCAGGCCTGCGGGGAGGTCGGCCAGGGGCGCATGTGGGAGCCCGCGCAGCTCGCCGAGACCCTGCTCGCGCCGCCGCCGAACGCGGGCCTGATGAGCGGGCACTCGGTGCTGATCACCGCCGGCCCGACGCGCGAGCGCCTCGACCCGGTGCGCTACCTGACCAACCGCAGCTCCGGGAAGATGGGCTTCGCGGTCGCCGCGGCGGCGCGCGAGGCCGGCGCGCACGTCACGCTCGTGACCGGTCCGGTCGCGATTCCCACCCCCGCGGGCGTCACGCGCATCGACGTCGAGAGCGCGCGCGACATGTACGCGGCGGTCCACCGCCACGTGGCCGAATCGGATCTGTTCATCGCGGCCGCCGCGGTCGCGGACTTCCAGCCGGTGGACGTCGCCCGGCAGAAGATCAAGAAGCAGGGCGCCGGCCTCACCCTCGAGCTCGAACCGGCTCCGGACATCGTCAAGTCCGTGGCCGACCTCGCGAAGCGGCCGTTCGTGGTGGGCTTCGCCGCCGAGACCGAGGACGTGGAGGAGAACGCCCGCGCCAAGCTGAAGCGCAAGAAGCTCGACATGATCGCCGCGAATCAGGTGGGCGACGGCCTGGCGTTCGATTGTGACGACAACGCCCTCTCCGTCCTGTGGCCGGGCGGCCACGTGGACATCCCGCGCGGCCCGAAGATCGAGGTCGCGCGCGCCCTCGTCGCGCTGATCGCCGAGCGCCTGCCGCCGC